>NZ_LZZL01000012.1:0-236564 GCF_002006495.1 Clostridium sp. BL-8 | reverse complement strand
TATTACCATAAATATTCTTCAGAATATGCTTGGAGAATGAGGCTTAAGAAGGTATGAAAAAGTAAATACCATAAGATTTATTATTGAAGAAGAAAACAAATGCCTGGTGAAAGATAGGAAAGATTATAAGTACTGATATGGAAACGCTATGTGGTAATAAGATGTGGGTGATTACCTGTAGTACTGTTATTGGGGACATTGAGAAGGTACTTAAGTTTAAATATGATGTTGATGGATGCAGCTGGCTGTTTTATAAGATTTAATAAATGGAATATGAAAATATTGTAGATGATATGGTAAATTAATATAAAACTTGTAAAAATTGAAGTATAATGAAGATAGAATATTTAGAGATAAGTGTTCTATCTTTTTTATATTTGGGAGATTTATTCACTTTATAGTATTAAGTCCTACGGAAATAAGGGATAAAGCAAATAAAGAACGTCATATCGTTATATCGCCTTTAGAGAAATCAGTATCAGAGCTCAAGAGCTGACTTGTCAATAGAAAAAAAGGGGCAGTAGAAGAGAATAGCAAAATAGGTTAATATAGTGAGATTTTTTTAGGCTATAAAATATGTCAAAATCGTTTTTAGAAAGTTGAGGTAACACAATGAAATTACTATTAATAACTGCATCCTCAAAGGAAATAAGGGCTATAAGAAAATCAAGAGTTATAGGATTTCAGCAGTGTACTATGCCATATTTAGCTGCTCTTACTCCATCAAATTGGGAGATTGACCATGTGGATGAGGAGTGTGAAAAAGTAGACTTTACAAAAAATTATGACCTTGTTGCAATAACCTTTCATACTCCAAGTGCAAATCACGCTTATAATATTGCTTCAAGGTTTCGGGAAAAGGGTATTACAGTAGCAATGGGAGGTCCCCATGTTACATTAGTGCCAGATGAAGCAGAGCAATATGCTGATGTTGTCTTTGTTGGAGAATCAGAAATAACCTGGCCACAATTTATAAATGAATTCGAGAAAAAACAATATAAAAGAAGATATGTATGTAATTTTCCACCTGAATTAGACGGTATACCTTTTTCAAGAAAGGATTTATTTCATAGAAAAGATCATTCTAATGGAATTATGTTTGCTACTCGTGGGTGTCCAAACAAGTGTGAGTTTTGTGCTATTTCAATAATGTATAAAAATAAATTAAGAAAGAGGCCTGTTGAGGAAGTAGCAAGGGAGTATAGTTCCTTTAAGGGTAAGGTCATTATATTATGGGATGATAACATCTCGGCTGATTTGGAATATTCAAAAAAACTATTTAAAGCAATAGCACCATATAAAAAATGGTGGAGTAGTCAGGCAAGTATAAATGCTGGAAAAGATGATGAGTTCCTTGAGCTGGCAGCAAAAAGCGGCTGTAAACAGCTCTTTCTTGGTATAGAATCAATATCTCAAATGAGTTTAAATAGTGCTAACAAATCCTTTAATAAGGTGGACGATTATTACAAAATAATTAAAAAAATACATTCCTATGGAATTTCAGTGCAAGCTGGTGTAGTGTTTGGCTTCGATCAAGATACAAAAGAAATATTTAAGGATACATTGGAGTTTCTTGAAAATGCAGGAGTCCAGAATGCAACATTTAATATACTGACACCCTATCCGGGAACACCATTGTTTAAGAGAATGGAAGCAGAAGGCAGGCTCTTAACGTATGACTGGAGCAAGTATAATGCTAGAACAGATGTAGTTTACACTCCTAAAAACATGAGCAGTGAGGAGCTAATAGAAGGTTTTAATTGGGCTAACAAACGCTTTTATTCCTTAAAGAGTATTTCAAAGAGACTCTCAAAGTCCACTGCAGGGTTTTATTGGACACTTCCTCTTAATTTGATGTATCACTATTCTTTAAAATTTAATAAATATAAAACAACAGATAAGGAGGTTGGGTATGGAATTAAAAAAGGCAGGCTTTTGGATGAGGGTATCAGCACTGATAATAGATGAAATAATATTAGTCATTTTGACCTATATTTTGCTGCAGATAATAAAACCTCTTATAAGTGTCGAATTAGTTCATTCATTATGGTTTATTATCTTTTTTTATGAGTTTTTAGATTATAATTACTACACATTATTCTGGTTTTTTGGTGGACAAACTCCAGGAAAGAAGATATTGAAGACCAAATTAATTAAAGTGGATGGATCTAATTTTACATATAAAGATGCTTTTATACGTTATTGGTCTTGGATGATAGGAGTAGCACTTTTAGGAATAGGATACTTTTGGATTGCATTTCATAAGAATAAGCAAGGGTGGAATGATATTGCTACAGGAACTTATGTGATAATATTAAGTTAAAGCAATTCTAAAGATGTACTATTCTTCATATAACATAAGCAATATGTAAATAAGGGTGCAGTATTATTAATAAGTATTGCTGAAAAGATAAATAGTAACCTGAACAATAGTTTGAAATAAAAAATATTTATATAATTAGGAGAAATGGTAAAATGAAAGTTACTAATATATATGTTATTCACGGTTATACATCTTCTAGCGAAGCAGAATGGTTTCCATGGTTGAAAGAACAGTTAAAAAATAGCCCTGTTAAAATTTATATTCCCAATATGCCTGATTCACAAGATCCGCATCTTGAATCCTGGCTTAAACATCTTAGGAAAAATATTTTGGATATTAATGAAAATACAATATTTATTGGGCATAGCCTTGGATGTGTTACGGCACTACGCTATATTCTTGAAAAAAACATAAAAATAAAAGGTGTAATACTTGTTTCAGGTTTTATAAATGAAAATCCCATGGATGAACAAACAGAAGGACTTCAAGAATTTGTAGATGGATCACTTGATATCGAAAGAATAAAAAGTTTAATTCCTTCAAGAATCGTTATTACTGCAACAGATGATGATATTGTTCCAACAGAATCTACACAAAATTTAGCTGAATCTTTAGATGCAAATCTTATTATCCTTTCATCAGGAAAGCATTTTATTGCTCGTGATGGATATACTAATTTTCCCGTTGTGTTAAATGAGATTCGTAAATTGCTTAAGGCTTAATATTCTTATGATAACGTATTTAATTTTAAAGTTGGATTGCTATAATAACTTAGAGAAATGGATGAATAAGTTTAATGTATTGTGTATGTAATATTTTGCAAGTAATGTTATAATAAGTTTTGATTAAAACTATAATTTAATGATAATTATAGTTTTAATCAGTTGTAAAGTAAACTAAAGGTTGCACAATGGAGGGGATATGAGAAAGGTATTAAAGTCTTTTACATTTTGGTTTGTAGTATTAAGCCTATTAATTATTTATATGAATTACAGGGGGCATGATGAAAAGAATATTGTTCTACTTGGTTTAAACCCAATTTTAGATGAGATTGTGTACATTGAACCTTTTAGAACTTGGTTAAACAGTGGTACTGTTATGAGGCGTTTTTTAGGTAACCCTTCAGCAACTTCGAATATGTATTTAGCACATATAGTAACATTCTTTTTTTATGGTTCAATTTTTGATTTGATAAAAGTTGCAATTAGAAAGATAAGGAGTTTAATTGAATAATTTTGACTAATATTGTTACGCATACTTCATATGTTCAGTGAGAATATTTATGATAAACCCAGCAGCATAAGAATTTATAGATTGAGATAATAAATCAGAATAGATAATAAATCTTACAATAGTTGACAAACTCAATAATAAATGTTAGTATACAGTTGACGTTAACGTTAAGAAGAGGTGCAATCATATGAGCTATAAAATTGGTGAAATTGCTAAGCTTACAAATTTGACAACTAGAACAATTCGATACTATGAAGAACTTGGACTATTAGGAGATAGAAATAATAGAGTAGTAGGAGAACTTCGAGTATTTGAAAATGACGATATTAAGCGTTTAAAAAAGATTCAGCTACTTAAAGATTTAGGACTTACTTTAGAGGAGATTGGGCAAGTTATAGATTTATATTTTACAGATGGACAGCTTTTAGAAGGAAAACGCCAGGTAATACAAATTCTAAAGAGCCATATTGCAAGAGCTGAAGAGAAAATAAATGAGTTAAATACGTTTAAAACTGAGTGTAAGAACAATATTTGTAGGATAGAAGCAATCATTAAAAACAATGAAGATAAGTCTTGAAAGTAAGTAACAGGTATTGGCCTGTACTTTTTTACATTACACTTAACGTTTACGTTAAAGTAATTTAATGAAGAATTGAGGGAGTGATATTTATGTATAAAAACCCAGATACAATTATAAAGAAAGAATTTGAATTGAATAATTTTTTAATTGTACTAATGTCGGTAGCTTGTGCGGTTAGTGTAGCTAATCTATATTATTACCAACCTTTACTTGAACAGATTTCTAGATTCTTTAATGTATCATCGTCTACAATTGGCATTGCAGCAATGCTGATTCAAATTGGTTATGCAATAGGATTGATCTTTATAGTTCCGCTAGGAGATATTAAGGAACGTAGGCGCTTAATAATGATAATGTTATTTTGTTCTGCTATATCGCTGCTTTCCTTATCAATTTCTTTAAATATATGGTGGCTATTATTAAGTTCTCTTATAGTTGGGGTGACTTCTATTACTCCAATGTTAATTGTGCCATTAGCAGCACATCTGGCTAAACCAGCAGAAAGAGGCAAAGTAATTGGAAGTGTAATGAGTGGATTACTAATTGGTATATTATTATCACGTGTATTTAGTGGAATTATAGGATCAATTCTAGGATGGCAAATTGTTTACCGTATAGCTGCCGGAATGATGATTTTGTTAATTTTAGTATTTAAGTTATGGCTTCCTAAATCTATTTCAGATTCTTCAATGAGTTATAAAGAATTACTTAAATCGCTAATAGGGCTAGCGAAAAATCAACCAATTTTAATGGAAGCTTCATTAATTGGTGCAATGATGTTTGGAACATTCAGTATATTTTGGACGTCCCTATCTTTTTTACTTAAGTCGCCAGCTTACAATTTGGGAGCTCAGGCTGCTGGGATGTTTGGATTAGCAGGAATTGTAGGGGCTTTGGCAGCTTCTATGGTAGGGAGAATTGCAGACAAAAGAAGTCCTAGATTCACTTTAACTATAGCCATCATGTTTTCATTTTTATCATATATTTGGTTTCTAATTTTTGGATATCAAATGTGGGGACTTATCATTGGAGTAATATTGTTGGATTTAGGAATTCAATCGGGGCAAATTTCAAATCAAGCACGTATAAATACCTTAGATGCTACAGCTCGTAATCGTAACAATGCCGTATATATGACATTTTACTTTTGTGGTGGAGCATTAGGTTCATGGCTAGGAACATTTTTCTGGGGACTATTTGGATGGATTGGAGTATGTGGTGTCGGGATAACTTTTCAGATAATCGCAGCAACAATTCATATTTTAGGTATAAAACGCAGATAAGAGGATATAGAATGCAATGGTTATAATCAAATACCTGATTGCTTTTAAATAAGCTAATATCAGGTATTTAATTATTTTCTAAAGCAGCTTCACGATAAATTCTACTAATGTATAAATTTGGGCATAGTAATGAATTGAAATGTAAAATAATGTTTATAAGTGTGATATAATCGATACATAATGATACGGTAAAGTGTATAAAAATTGAAATTTGAATGTTAGTATAGAAAAACAACAGAAGGGGTAATCAAAATGGATGTTCTACGAGGAGTAATAGTAGTTTTAATATTTATTATAATTGGAATGCTTTTTGGAAGAATTATGGTCATTGCAGGTTTAATAATTGAGGCTATAGTTAAATTTTTTCGGAAACTGTTTTGATAATTAGAGAATCTATTTATTGTACTTATTATAGTTTTTTGGTATTTCAAATTTGTATATTGAGAGATAATAATTAATTAAAAAATAGAGATTTGTGCATCAAGATAATTTATAGGAGTGATAACTATGAAAGAATTCTTTTTGAAATCAGTAAGAATTGGATTTTCAATATGGAGTGAAAATGATATGCCTGACGCTTTAGAATTATGGGGCAATCCAGAAGTAACAAAATTTATTATAGCAGAAGGAAAGATGTCAGAAGAACAAGTGCAACAAAGGCTAAAAAAGGAAATAGAAACTTATAATAAGTACAGTCTTCAATATTGGCCAATATATTTAATAGAAACTAATGAAAATTTAGGGTGCTGTGGTTTAAGGCCATATGATTCTGAAAACAATGTATTTGAAATTGGTATTCATTTAAAAGAGAAGTACTGGGGAAAGGGAATTGCTAAGGAAGCATGCGCTGCTGTTATAGAATATGCCTTTAATAATCTTAGTGCTAATGGACTTTTTGCTGGACACAATCCTAAAAATGTAGCATCTGCTAAGCTGTTAAAAAAACTCGGATTTACTTATACTCACGATGAATACTATCCACCAACAAAACTATATCATCCTTCATACTTGATGAAGAAAGAAAACTACATGGGTGATAACTAAGACATAACACTCATATGTTTTAGAACCTTTAAAAGTAAAATTTCATTGAAATAGAACTTTAAGAAAGAAAGGTACATGGCGTATTTACTACGCACTTTCCGCATACTTCACTGCCAACACTGTTTGGACAATCACCAGATTCAGTAGTGTAAGAGCTTCCGAATTCTGTATATAATTCTGCATTTTTTCTTAGGACTACATAGCATTTATGCCTGTCATATCCATCTAAAGTTAGTGCACCTGATGGGCAATGTTTTACACATACACCACAGTTTCCATTCTTTTTATAAAGACAAAGTTCATCTTCCAAAGGAGAATCTGGATTAACATCTAGATTAGTTACAATGGTGCCATATCTTCCGCAGCATCCAACCTTAGTTATAAGCATATTATTTATGCCAAAGGTTCCAAGACCAGCAGCTTTAGCAAAATGTCTATGAGACCAATTGCTTTTTAGTATCTTTTGATCGAAAGTAGAGGATTCTGCTGAAATATCTGCATGATACCCAAGTTTTATTAGTTCTGAAATAATATATTCATTTAGCTTAATAAACATTGCATTGGTTTCTTCATAAGCTAGTGCCCACTCAGGAGAAGAAATATCTCCAGGAGCTTTATTAGTATGAGCCAATTCTTTAGTGAATGGAACAAAATATGCTATTACAATTGATGCATCTAAAAGTACATCAGTGGGTAATCCATGAGTAGGGGTAATAAGTTCTTTCAAATTTAAGATGTAAGGATGATTAGCATCAGCAAAGCCTACTAAAGGCTCACCCCATTTGGTTGAAATATCATCTTTCTGCTCGTATTCCTTAACAAAGTTTTGTATCATTTTAGTGATTTTCTCTTTCATGCTAAAGCACATCCTTTCTCTGTATATTATATCATTTTGACAAAGTAAGTCTTTGCTGAAATATAGTAAGTTTTTAGTCTATATTTTGATTTTTAAACTTTATAGGTGATATTTTTTTAAAGTGTTTAAAGACTTTAGCTAATGACAAAACTATAATGGCGAGTATATACTTGTAATTAAATAATTACTTCAAAATTATTAAGAATATGAAATAGAGGTGACTTATATGAGTTCATCAGGATTAATATTTGGGATCTATCCATTAAGTGCAGCAGGTACGCCTTTTGGTTTGGCTGTTGGGCCAGAAGATAATTACGAAAAAATTGGGTTTGCGCTTAGAGATCTTCAAGGCAAGTCGAAAAAGTTATTTCCAAGAAATTATCTCATTTATACAAAAGAATGGGAAGAAAAAATGTTATCAAATGCTGACAGCTATCGTGACGCTGGTTTATTAGGTGATTTGACTATAGGTTGCGGGGATTGGACTAAGCAAAAGGAACGGGAAATAGAACTTGGCAATTGGCTTGAATTTATTAAAAAGGTTATTGACCGTTACGGTTCTCATTTAAGTTCTCTTCAAATTACAAACGAACCTAATTTGTCTTTTATGGAAGGCTCAAAGCCTTATATAATACAGGCACTTATAGAAGGTGTAATTACAGCAAAAAAAGAAGTACAGGAGAGGAAGCTGCCAATAAAAATTGGATTTGGCTCTGTACCTGAAAGTCCTGCAGCAGTTCCACACTTTTGGGAAAATCTAAAAAAGGCTGGGAGCAAAAGATTTATTGATTCAGTTGATTTTGTAGGACATAATTTTTATGTAGATGTATTTGAGGATCAGCCATTGGCTTTAAAAGAAATACCTATATATGTAGAACGTATACTTCGTAATTTAAGAGAAAAAAGTCTTATCACAGCAGGGATACCTGCTTCAGTCCCTATACGAGTTACAGAAAACGGATGGCCTACGGGAAAGAATCCTATTGCTAATATAGAAAGAACCTATAAGCGTCAAGGGGAGGTTCTTGAAATGGTTATTCGTACAATATATAATTTGAGAAAGGAACTTAATATCTCACATTATGAACTTTTTGGACTTAGGGATGCGGACAGTTCTAAGGAGGATCTTTTTCATCAATATGGAATTATGCGTGATGATTATTCACCAAAACAAGCTTATGATACATTAAAAAAATTAATACAAGAAATGGGAATCTGAGTAAATCTAATTTTTGATGAAATATAGTTAGCTGTTTAGTCTATTTTTTGATTGTTTTTCTAAACTCTGCAGGTGATATTCTTTCAAAGTGTCTAAACACTTTAGTAAAGGATGAATTATGTTCATAACCTACCATTTGAGAAATTTGTAAAATTGTTAAGTTTGTATTTAAAAGGAGCTCTTTAGCTCTCTTTATCCTTAAATTTTGTATATACTCAGTAGGCGATATGTTCATATTATTTTTAAACCACTCACTATAATAACTGGCATTATAATGTTCTATATCTGCCAATTTCTTTAAATCGAATTCTTCTGTAAAATGTTCGTTTATATATCTAATAGAATTAGGCAGGTTTTCCTTAGTAATAAAAAACTATATCAAATGGTTCAAATGGCTTCAAATATTTGATAACGATAAAGAGATAATAACGGTTAAGAACTTTATGATTCAAAGTAATGTAACACATTCATATGTCAAAGTAAAAGATTTAAAAAATAGAGTACTACTATATGTATAATGCATGGTATATTTTATAATAGATGTTATAATAAGTTCAATGTAAAACTATAATGAAATAAAACAATGATAAGTCATTATGAAATAAAGGCTAAAGGAGTTGAATATTTATGCCATTAAAAACCGGACGATTTTATGAATGTGCAGAAGTTGAAATAGATAAAGACAAATGTACCATCTGTGGACTTTGTGTACAAGTATGTAAGGGAGCACCATTATTTATAGAAGATAAAAGCATTAAGGTAGACAATAATCGAGTATTTGGGTGTATTGCTTGTGGACAATGTATGGCAGTTTGTCCAAACAAAGCAATAAAAGTTAACGGTAGAGGCATGACCACAGATGATGTCACTGAATTACCTAAATTTGAAGACAGAGCCAATTATGAAAGTTTAAGATCGCTAATGATGTCTCGTAGAAGTGTGAGAAACTATAAAAAGCAAAGAGTAGAACGTGAAATAATAGAAAAAATACTAGAAACATCGGCAACAGCTCCTAATGGTCTTGGAAGTTCTGATGTTGAAGTTCTGGTATTAGATGGAAACGAAAAGGTCGATGAATTTACATTAGGCTTAATCAAGGTTTTGAAAAAAAGTATGTGGTTATTTTCGCCTATAATGCTTAAAATATATAGACCATTCATTAGAAAGGAGACATATGATTCTTTAAAAACTTTTGCCTCAACTGCTATAGAGATATTTGTAAGAAATTATGATGAAGGAAAGAACTGGTTAACATATTCTGCACCATTAGCAATGTTATTTCATGCGTCTCCATACGCTGACCCTGCCGACCCATATATTCCTGCAACATATGCAATGTTGACAGCACAATCATTAGGCTTAGGAAGCTGTATGCTTGGTATACCAAATCTATTATTAAACTTTTTCGGAAAGAAAATTAAAGAAAAGTATGGAATACCACTGAAAAATAAAAATGGTATAATGGTCATCTTTGGTTATCCTGATATTAAGTATAATTTTGCATTAAAAAGAAGATTTTCAAATGTAAAATTTTATTAGTACCCCTATATAATCTTAGGTATCAGACTTCTAACTTTACAAGGAACTTTAATAACCTAAATAAGCAATCTAATACACATAATTCATATATTAAACATTATAGGTGTACAATTCTACCTATAATGTTTTAGTTCAAATCACCATCGCAAATCATTACGACTTTATAATATGGTTTTAGAGGAACTAAAATATACTTTATTATATGTGGTAGCAATTCATGTTGAATATCTGGCTCTAATGGGTATAATTGTAATAGGAGGTGTTTGAATGGAATTGAATAAGATAAACAATAGACTTTCTTTAGTTGGAGCATTACTAGGGGTAACATTATTGATTGTAGGTGGTTTGTTACATACTATTCTAGGTTCTTATATAATAATTATTCCAACTGCTGCAATATTAGTTAGTTTAATACCATTGATGAAATATAAGAAAAATAATATTAAAATTCAAAGTTACGCTTGTATTGGATTAATACTTGGTGGATTTTACTTTGTTTTATCTTTATATGAATTATTGAAATTATAAATTTGTAAAATTTATATATTTTATTGCCATCCTGATTGGAGAAAAAACATGCCTTAGTATTTTCACTTAAGTGTAAATGATAAGAGCATGTTTTTATTATTTTTATTCAATATTATTAAGCCATTTGTTCATTTATGTTAAATACTTAAACATAAAATTGGAAAACAACACATAAAGGTAGAGTTTGTAGAAATATTTATTGTGTCTTTATTTTTTTGTAATAATATTTTAACAAAAAGTTATGATGTTTGTAAAATAACTGTAAAGAAGTAATGATAATATTGATTATAAGAAAAGGGAGGAGATATTATGGTTAAAGAATTAGAAATTAGAAATATTATTACAATAGAAGAAAAGCAAATGCTATGGGAAGCAGTGGATGGAATCAATGGATGGAACTTTAATCCTATAGCAGTAGTTACTAATAATATGGAAGATTATTATTTTATATGTAAAGTAAAAACAGTAATAAAAAATTTAGAAATGAAATTAGCAAAAGTGTGCATTAAAATTCAAGAAGGAAATAATCCGAGGTTACTGGCAATTGAAAGCATTTCATAGATTAATTATTTTTAAATACAAAAGTTACCTAGGAATATCCAGGGGAGAGGATGAAAAGGAACCTATGAAAAATTTTTGCAAATTGAATAATGATTTTTAAAGAGTAGTAAATAGGAGAGATCTTGTTTGCTACTCTTTAATTTTATTTATGAAATGTATACATCACTAATTATTACAACTTTATAATATGGTTTTAAAGGAACTAAAATATATTTTATGCTATGTGGTAGTAATTTAATAAATTGAAGTATAACAAAATTATCATCATTATAGTAATAAATATAATAATTGAGAAGTATGTTATTTCCAAAACATGTTATAATTAACTGAAAGATAACTTATAATTTGTTGAGGTGGTCTAGATGACAGAAAGAGAAAAAATGTTAGCAGGTCTGCTTTATGATTGTGGCGATAAAGAATTATTAGAACAGTGGCATAAGGCGAAAAATTTGATACGTGATTACAATCTAGTTAATTCAGAAGATAGGCAAAAGAAGCATAACATATTAGAACAACTTCTTGGAGGATATGGAGATAATTTATGGATTACTGCGCCGTTTTATGTTGATTACGGTAATAATATTTATTTTGGAAACAATTGTGAAGTAAACATGAATTGCACATTTTTAGATGACAACAGAATTGAAATAGGTAATAATGCTCTTATTGCGCCTAATGTGGAGATATATACAGCTTTTCATCCAACAAATGCAAAAGAACGTTTTGGAGAGAGTAAAGATGATGGCTCCTTTGAATTTTGTAAAACACAAACTGCGCCAGTGAAAGTAGGAAATAATGTCTGGATTGGAGGAGGGGTTATTATTCTACCTGGTGTTACAATTGGAGATAATGTTGTAATTGGAGCAGGAAGTGTTGTGACAAAGGATATTCAAGCAGATACAATTGCTTACGGAAATCCATGCAGAGTTATAAGAAAGAATGTATAAATAAATTTAAATTAGGATTGAGTTATAAATAATAATATTGAAGTAATAAATTTTAATTTGGATAGGATGAAAGTTAATGAAAAGAATAATTGTTGTTATTGTTTTTATAAGTATTGTATTAGGTATAGGTATTTATAGCGTAGGCCAATATAAAAATAATCCTCAAATTAGTGTAAAATTTAATGTTTCCAGTTTAACTGATGAAGAATTTATGTACGTAGGAACTAAAGGATTGAATAATCCAACTAAAAATGACTTCAAAAATATTGAATTTACTTTAGATGTAAAGAACTCAGATGCAATATCAAATAGAAAGATTACAGTACCTGATTTAAAAGCAGTTATCAGTTCATATGATAAAAATCGATATTGGTTTGGTAATAATGGTACTGATGATAGCCCGGTGCATAAATATGCTAAATATGATTCTAAATCTGTATTTTATTCTAATGGACTAACGGATCAAGATATTAAGAATATCTTTAATACATCAGAAGTGAAAATTTCTTGGACAACAATGGACGGTAAAGATAAAGAAAGAATAATTAATTTGGGAGATAGCATTAAGTTTGAATGACCTATTATAATAGTGGATTTTTAATTAAATAAGCTAAAAAGCATACAGGACAGAATTTGGCAAACTAGGACCAGAAGATATTTTAAGGAGACTTTATAATACATAGTGAAAGGGGAGAGAATAGATGAGCTTAGCAAAATTTTTACAAAAGGCAATTGATTACATGGAGAGCAATCTTCTTGAAGAAATAAATTACGAAAATGTAGCAAAAGAGGTGCACATGTCGTGTTATAACTTTCATAGAGTATTTAGCTTAATGGCTGGAATGACAGCTAATGAATATATACGTAACAGAAGGTTGTCACTAGCGGGACAGGAGTTACAGCTGAGTGAAAGTAAAATAATAGATATTGCATTTAAGTACGGTTATGAAACTCCTGAAAGTTTTGCAAAGGCTTTTTCGCGATTTCACGGTGTATCACCAAAGCTGGCTAGAAAAAAAGGAACTCAACTATGTCTCTTTAACCCTTTAGTAATTAAAATTATATTGGAGGGTGGAAGCACTATGAATTATAGAATTGAAGAAATTGGCAAACAGAGATTTATTACCAAGGTACGCGCGTTTAATAATGAAATCATCAATGACGCTGGCAACCATGATATTCCTGATTTCTGGGGGGAATGTCATAAAAAAGATTTGATAAATGAAATCAAGAATATGAGAAAGGCTGGTAAAAAAGATTTATATGGTTTATGCAGCCCTACTAAAGAAAACGAGACAACTTTTGATTATGGAATTGGAGTAATTGTTGATGAAGATACTGATATCGATAATGTAGAAGTGATGTTACAAAAAGGTTACCATACATGGGAAATTGAATCGGGGACATATGTAGTTTTTAAATGTTACGGTAATAATGGTGATTGTATTAGCGAAATGTGGAGTAGATTTTTTAAAGAATTTTTGCCACAGTCTGAATATGAAAAAACAGAAGATACTGACTATGAGCTTTATCCTGATGAAGGGGAGCCAGGTTTATTTTGTGAATTATGGATTCCTATAAAGAGAGTATCATAATTATTTAGATTAAGTATATTGAAATTATGCTACCTGAATGTATGAAATGATAACTTAATAATGCACCTTAATAAGGTCGGAGAACCAAGTCCAAATAGAGGAGGTTCTACGGCCTTATTTTGTTTCAAGAAGAAGGTGATGATTTTTTTGGGGGCAGGTCTATTTTGTCTCTATCAAATAGGAGCTAGAATTTTAATACAATGCAAAGCTACTGATTTCAGTGGCTTTTAGTGTTGTGTGCCAAGCCTGGGCGCAATCTAACGGGTGAAAGTCCCGAGTGTGGGTTGATAGTGCCAAGCAAGCACATAGCCAAGAGCAAGGGTGTCCTCGGCGACGAGGAATCTGAAGGCAAACTTCTGGTCTGACGAACAGAAACTACATCAGGCATATATATGTTGGGTAAAGTTGCAACAAAAACTAAAGCCCTAAACTATCCGGGAGCATATGGTGTAAATGTAGCAGATATATAGAAGGAAAGATTGCGTTCTTACCTGGGAGATCTCATGGACATGTGGAAACATAGAGTATGAAATATGGTTGAAATAAGATTTATCATGAGAAGTCAGCCGAGGTCATAGTACTGAATGTAGTCGACGACATTTAGGAAGGACTGAACTTTAGAAGATGATAGTAAATGAATGTTACCAATAAAGAAATTAAATACAGACAACTTTATAAGACTTCAGATGAGGTGTTTGAAGACTACCTGCAAATAGTATCTGCGGAACAGAAAGGGTATTTGTGGGAGTGTATGCATTTTCAAGTATAAGAACTACATTTTGTACCAAATGTGGTTATGATAGAATTAATAAATATATTCATCAACTCGCTAAATTGTATCAAAATCACAGTCATTAGAGATATAATGCGAAAAAATACGCATGATAAGTATATAAATAATTCTTGACCGATCGTTCTCAAAATGCTATTATTGATTTTATAAAGGAGGGAACTTAATGGGACGAAGTAAGGAATTTGATGAAAATGTAGTTCTTAAGAAAGCGATGGAATTATTTTGGGAACAAGGCTACGAAAAGACATCGTTAAGCGATTTAGTAGAGCATATGGGAATTCATCGTAGAAGTTTATATGATACCTTCGGTGATAAGCATACATTATTTTTAAAAACAATGGATTTTTATGAAGAATTAATAAAAAACAAAATACAGGCTGGGGTATTACATGCAGAAACAGCAAAACAAGCTATACAATTTATCTTTGATTTTACGATTGAAGGATATGAAGATAAACAATGGGGTTGCTTAATTGTAAATTCAGCAACAGAGATGGCTCTTAGAGATAAAGAGATAGAAGAAAAAATAGAAAAGACATTTATGCAAACAGAACAACTCATTGCTGATCTTGTTCAAAAAGGCATACAAACAGGTGAATTTTCCAGTGATTATGATCCTGAAGTTTTATCCGAAATATTTCAAAATGCATTGCTTGGAATTCGTGTACAGTTAAGAATCTCAGCGAGCAAAGAAAAATTACATGGTATAGCAGATTTTTTTATGAATTTATTAAATAAATAATTCTTTTTTACACTAATTAGAATGAGCGTTCTCAAAAAATACTTATGTTCTTCTGAATCTTATCATTTAAATCAATGACAAAAAAATTCATAGAGCAAAGAAAAGAGCATGATATAGTTTTTTTGCTTATTGAATAAATATTTTTACACTAATTAGAATGATTGTTCTCAAAATATTATTAATGTTTTATTTTAAATTCCGTTACTAACTAATCCCAATTAAAAGGAATGAAACCAATGATGAGATGCCAAATAAGTAATAGCATATGAAAAGTTATAACGATAGTTTTAACTTGTATTATAGATCAAATAAAAATTGAGTGTATTCGTATCAGATACGAGTGCAAAATTAATAAGGAGTGAATAAAAATGAGTTTAATAACTGTAAATGAAGAAAAATGTATAAAATGTGGAATGTGTGTGGTGGAATGTCCAACAGGAGTACTAAAACTGGAAACTACTGGTCCAAAAGAAGTCAAGCCTAATGCCTGCTTAGAATGTGGGCATTGTGTAGCTGTATGTCCTAAAGAAGCTATAGACAATAAGAAATCGCCATTATCTATGCAAAGTGAAATAGGCGAAATCAAAAAATTAAATCCAGAAGAAGCAAAGAATTTCATTCGATCACGACGATCTATCCGTTCATATAAGAATACACCAGTTGAAAGGGAAAAATTATTGCAGCTCGTTGATGTTGCTCACTTAGCCCCAACTGCAAGTAATTCACAAGGTATATCGTACCTAATAGTAGATGATAAAAAAACAATTGAATTAGCAGTTGAAGAATGCATTAATTGGTTTGAGAATAATGAAACTTTGAGTAAGGCATTGGCAGGAATGATTAGTGGCTATAGGAATACTAAAGTTGACACTATCTTAAGGGATGCACCTAGTATAATTTTAACTTTGGCGGATGAAGATTTTCGTAATGGTAGAGAAAATTCAATTCTCTCATTGTCGTATCTAGAGTTATATGCTCCATCTCTTGGGCTTGGATCATGCTGGGCAGGAATATTTGAAATTTGTGCTCGCAGTGAAAATTCGCCAATGTACAAGATTTTTAATATTCCAGAAAAAAAGAAAATAACAGGAGTTGTAATGGTAGGATATCCTAAGCATAGTTTTAAAAGATTTACAGAAAGACAACCATTATCGGCTTCCTTTTATGAAAATTAAATGATTGAATTCTGATTTGTAGAGTAGGTTATAATTAATATTATTACACTTAAAAAAGTGTTATCACTTACTTATGGCACGGTGAGGCGTATACATAAATAAACGCTAAACTAAAATTGGATAAAAGCATATGGTTTGCCATATGCTTTTATCCATTTGTAAGTGATTATAATTTTTTGCTGGTATTATAATTTTATTTTACTATATTAACAGTTCCTTCTTTTCTAGGTGAAGCCTTTGGTTCTCCTTTACTGCTAAAACCTAAAGCAGCAGTACCGAATATAGCATAATTTTCTGGAATACCAAGCTCTGTAAGTATACTTCTAACACTAGGATCATCTCCAACTATACCTAAAGCATGTATCCAACAGGAACCAATATTAAGTGAATGAGCAGCCAGCATTATATTTTCAAGTGCTACAGCAGAATCGGATTCTTTTGTTGGTGAGTTTTTATCATAGGCTGTGATAATTATAGTAGGAGCATTATAAAAAGGATTGAAGTTTGGATTACTACCTATCTTTTGTAATTGCTCCACAGGAGACTTTTGCAAGGCTTCTTTTATCGCAGAAATCAGCTTATTAATTTTATCTATATTTTGCACTGCTGTGAAATGCCAAGCTTGAGTGCCCATGCCACTTGGAGCAAATTTTGCAGCTTCTAAGAGTGTATTTAAATCATCATTAGAAATCTGATCTTCTGTATAGGCTCTTATACTTCTTCTTGTTAAAATATTTTGTATTACTTCATTCATAATTTTTCTCCTTTCATTAAAGAAACATTTTAATTTTTCTTTATGATTTATTATTTACTAAGTACTTAACAATTATCAAATTTTAATTTAAATTGTTAAGAAACTTGAATTGAACTAAAAAGCAGAAACAATTAATAATATGACTATGATTTGTTAACGAATACAATTATGGTATAATATGTATGCAAAGCAGTGAAATATTAAGAATTAGAGGTAGGTATAAAACATATATGATATTTTTTAAACAAGTAAAACTTTATAGAGTAAAAATCACTGAACCCTGCGACAACAAAGGTATATTTCAAAAGACATTGAATTTTAATTATACCCCTAATGATTCAGGAATAGGCTATAGAAAGTTTAACAATATTATACCAAGCGGGATTACTGGTTGGATAATACAATGGATGGGAAAAAAGTATTTTGCTCCTGACGATAATCAAGAAGACTTAAAAGACTTTTTAAATAGGGTTCAGACTGAGGATATATTAATACCTTATAAGAGAGTTGAAGGGCATTATTGCATAATTTAGTCACAGGAGGAGATTATGAATAGTAAAATAATTTATCCAAGAACAGGGGATAAACAGACAATATATTTGAAATCAGTTATTACAGATCCTAATATTATAGTTGGAGATTATACCGTGTATAATGACTTTGTAAACGATTCAAGAAAGTTTCAAAATAATAATGTATTGTATCATTATCCTGTAAATGACGAAAAATTAATCATTGGTAAGTACTGTTCTATTGCTTGCAAAGCAAAATTTATGTTTACATCTGGGAATCATAAGATATCATCACTTTCAACTTATCCATTTCCAATATTTTATGAGGAATGGGGATTAAATAGTAATGATATAACAGATGCCTGGGATAATAAAGGTGATATAGTAATAGGAAATGATGTTTGGATTGGTTATGAAGCAGTAATCATGCAAGGGATCCATATAGGAGATGGTGCAATAATATGGACAAGAGCCGTTGTAACAAAAGATGTCCCAAGCTATACAATTGTAGGAGGAATACCTGCAAAAGAAATTAAAAAGCGCTTTTCAGAAGATGTAATAGAAAAATTAATAGAAATGCAGTGGTGGAATTGGAACGATGAAAAAGTTCAAAAGAATCTGCCGAGCATTATGAAGGGAAATATTAATTTAATTACTTCATAAGATGTGTTTGACGTAACAAATAGGAAGTATATTCTTTAGAAACTAAATAATTGGATATTTACAATTTATGATATAATCCATTAGGAATAGTAAAGAAATGTAAGACGATAATTACTAAAGTTAATTAAAAAATTTGGAGGCTACGCAATGAAAAAAGAACAACAAGTAGATAAACTGTTATTAACTGAAACACTGGCGGTTATAATAACTACTGTTTCATTGTCTTTGATATTTAATAGTCTTACATCAATTATTCCTTTAATTTCTGTAATATATCTTTTGGCTGAGAAAAGAAAAAGACATCGTTCATGGGCAGACATAGGGTTCAATATAAAAACTATTTTATCAGATACAAGAAGTAATTGGCATTGGATTTTATTAGTTGGGGTTATTTCACCGCTTCTAACATTTTATATAGGAAAGCATTGTATACCGGGGTATATTGACTACGTAAAATCACGATTACCAATGGATGTTGAGGTAATAATACCTGCAATAATAACTGTTACAATTGGTACGTTTTTAGAGGAAGTTATTTTTAGAGGATTTGTTCAAGGAAGATTAGAGTGGTTTATAACTCCATTTAAAGCTATAATTATTTCAGCCATTCTTTTTTCATTTATGCACTATTCGCATGGAAGTATTAGTATTACAGCATTCGATATATCTGGAATATTTATAGATGGCATAATATTGGGAATTATCTTTTCAAGAACTAAAAACATATTTGCTTCATGGTTTGGACATTATTTAAGTGACCTTATTGGTATAGTATGTTTATTATTTCTTATATAATATTTAATGAACGTTTTTCTTATATTATAAATCATAAAATTAAATAACAAATTGTAAAATCGTATTATTCAATAGAATGAATTTACGATTTTTTTAGTGCATCATACTAAGTAAGGTATTATGCATTAGCAGGCAGCTTAAAATTAAGTTGAAATTGGACCAACTATTTTTGATTATACATATTAATAATTTAACTAAAGCAAAGCCTAATAGTCACAAATTTTTAATTAATAGTGTTGTTAGTCTTAGTTAATCTAGTCATATCTTCCAATAGAATTTTCTCATCCATAGTTACAAATGGATTCATTGGGTTTACAGAAGCTGGAGCACCTTTAAACGTGTTGATTTTATAGGATCTAAATCTTCTGTAATATTCGCTTCCTGCCTCTAATGCCTTATGCTTTAACTCTATGTCATTGGGATTTTCGTTTAATTTAAAGAGTAGCTCATAATATCTTCTTTTATATGGTTTTGTCTCAAGTTCATTAAATAATATTTGAAATAATCCGACAGCAATACATGCTATAAGTATTATAAGAATTGTTATAAACATAAAATAATCTCTCCAATACAAATTGAAATATTATAATAATATTTATAAATTATAACACGATATTAAGAAGTAGAGGGCAATTTTATAAAAAATATTATAATATGGAGATAAGACTTCTTGTGAAGAATTATAGAGAAGCAGGCCCGTCTGATGCAAATACTCAATATTATGCAAAGTGATTTTTGTTAAGCTTTGTTACAATTATTTTGGAAAGTGTTGACCCTGACATTACGTTATAGTGTAATATAAAAATAGAGCTTGGATATATTAGCTAAAACTCATAGCCGGCAGAGTTATATATAGAATCCATAGCTCTAAAATCTAATTTTGAGGTGTAGCAATGAGAACAATAAAACAAGTTGCGGATTTAACAGGAATAAGTGTGCGCGCATTGCATTATTATGATGAAATAGGCTTATTAAAACCAAGTGAAATTACTGAAGCAGGGTACAGGCTCTATGATGAGGAGGCTCTTAAAACTCTGCAGCAGATTCTATTTTTTAAAGAGCTTGATATGCCTTTAAAAGACGTTAAAGAGATAATGCTTAGTCCATATTTTGATAAGATGGAAGCATTAAAACATCAGAAAAAACTACTTGTTCTAAAAAGGAAAAGGTTAGATGGTTTAATTGAGCTTATAAATAAAACCTTAAAAGGAGAAGGCACTATGAATTTTAAAGAATTTGATATGAGTGAATATTATAATGTATTGGAAGAATTTAAAGAGGAACATGAAGATAAGGTAATTGAAATGTATGGCAGCATAGATAAATATAATGAACTTATTGAAAAATGTAAGTCTAAAAAAGATGAAATTGCTAAAATGGCTATAAAGAAATATGGGAGTATTGAAAGATTTGCTAAAGCTGTAAAGCATAATTTTAATAATAGCTCTACTCATAATTTAGCACAGCAATATGATAAGTTTAAAAAGGATTGTTTAGAAGATAAGCATCCTAAATTAAAAGAATTATTTAAAAATCTCACCGCCGACTTAAGTAAAGATCCTTCTTCAAAGGAGATTCAAGAAATTGCTGAGGAAATAGTAAATATAGTTAAAAAAGATTATGAAGCGTTTAAAACTGATATGGGAGATGCATGTTGGTATTATATGACAAATCTTTATTCAGTATATCCTGAATGGATGGAAGCAGTTGATAAGAAACATGGAAATGGTGCATCTAAATTTATTGGAGAAGCTCTAAAAAAATGTCCTGGTACTAAGCTGCCTAAAATAGAAGAATTATATGAAAATCTTACATCTGATTTAAGTAAAGATCCATATTCAAAAGAGATTCAAGAGATTGCTCATGAAATAGCAAATGAGACTAAAAAAAATACTGAAGCGTTAAAAGTGGATGCGGGAGAAAATAATTTAGGGTATACAGCAGAGCTATATTTGTCAGATGCTACTTATATAAAAGTAACTGATAAAAAGTATGGAAGTGGTGCAGCTAAATTTATTGGAGAAGCTTTAAAATTTTATTCTGAAAATAATTAGAAATGAGACACATAGTTAGATTAAAGAATGGAGGAAGAAGAAAATGAAAAAAGGGGATAAGTTATTTGTAAGAATTGATTATAAAAATGAAGAGTTAGAAACTACAGAAAAAGATTTTCAAGACCATGTAGAGTATCTAAAGGGTGTTGCTGCTGAAAGATATTTTGTTGGAGGCGGGTTTTCTAATGCTAGAGGTGGCATGATTATATTTGAAGCTAAAGATTTAGAAGAGGCAAAAAACATTGCTAAAAAAGACCCTATAATTGAAAGAGGGCTATTTAGAGTTAAGGTTTATGAATGGGATTTGCTTATATTATCGGATAATTAGCTTAATAATAGCTATTATTAATATTGAAGGAGGAGGCCCTCCTTCTTTTTTAGAAGAAGTCTATTAATAAATCCTATAAATATAAAATGTATATACAAGAATTAAATTATTATGGATAAGACATGGATGAATAATAGTAAAAAGTTAATCAGTGAAAATTGGAGACATAGTTATTGGCTATATTAATAAAGCTTTTAAGCAAAGTGTTTATTTTTAAATTTTTATTAACTATAAACTTAACTTCTAATTCGCTAAAGTCACCTTTTAAATCATAAACAAAAAAATTATTATTTTTAGGTAAAATACTCCTTGGTAAAAGTGATATTCCTAGACCTTCAGAGATACCTTTAATAATAGATTCTAATGAATCAAATTCAATAATAGCAGCAGGCTTAGAATTATTATAAATTAACCATTTTTGTAACAGTTTACGATAAGGACAATTAGCATCTGAGGCCACTATTATTGGAGTAGTTAAGTTATTAATATCAGCAATGTTTAAGGAAGACACTAGTGCAAGTTCTTCCTTAAAAGTAATAACTTTTTTTATCTGTGAAGATGCAATGTCGCAAGATATAAAAGCACCATCTAATTCACCTTTTATAATCATATCTAGAAGGTTTTTTTGTTTTTCTGTTTTTAGTATTAAAGATACGTCTTGATTTTTCTCATAAAATAAAGAAAATAATTTTGGCAAAATTGAGGCGGAAATAGTTTGAGTAGCACCTATTTTAATGGCAGAAGTAACTTTAGCAGGAAGAAACTCATCATTAACTTCATCGATTAATTTAAGAATTTTATCTGTATATTTAAGTAATTTTTCTCCGTTAGCTGTAATTATAGTACCCTTATTGTTTCTAACGAATAAAGTAGTGTTCAATTTATTTTCAAGCAATTTAATCCGCATAGTTATATTTGATTGTGCATAACCAAGTTTTAAAGCGGCTTTTGATATAGACTTTTCATAAGCAACTGTTTGAAATATTCTTAAATCGTTAATTTCCATAGCGTAGGAACCTTTCATTTCATTAAAATTAATTTATCTTTGCTATCACTATTAGTGATATTAAAGATTATTTATAAGTATTATACAATTTTTATATGAGGAGTTAAACTGTAAGTGTAAAAACTAATAGATGAATTGAGTAATAATTTTACTTATAAAATAGAAGCGAAAAGGAGGTTAAAGGAAATGATAGCAATGCAATATAAGATTATACTACCAAGGGATTATGATATGAAAATAATAAAGGATAGAGTGAAAAATAACGGATATAAAACAGATGGATTTGAGGATTTGAAGTTTAAATTATATCTAATAACAGAAAAAGGAAAGAATAAAAGCTTACAAAATAGTTATTGTCCTTTATATATTTGGAAGGATAGTAATGGATTAAATAAGTTCTTATTTAATGGCTTTTATGATAACATAATAACTTCTTTTGGATGGCAGAATGTAAATGTAGGAATACCGTTAATTGATACAACAACAGAAAGATTTAAAGATAGTAAGTATTTATTTGAAATATCAAGAGAAATACAGCCACAAGAAAGCCTTAATAATTTAAAAGATAAAATAGAAGAAGAGATCCCTAAAATTAAAGAAACAGAATATATGGTTATTTATAATCCAGACAAGTGGAAATATAATGTATTTTACTTTATAGATGATTTAAGCAAGGTAAAATCAGAAGAGGGAATAATTTATGATATACTTCATATATCAATATAAAATTATGTATGAAGTAAGGATAAACTTGAAGAATTCTTTATAGAATAATTTTATAAATGTATGTAGAGAACGTGAAATGTCATATTATTGTCACAAATCTCTTGTACTAGACAAATATAAAGTAGTTAAAATATTATTTACCCAATAATTAAATAAATATTAATAAATATTAATCAGTATTCAGAATGGTCTATAACACCCTAGTAGATCATTCTTTTTTTATTTATGATAGATGTTTTAACGTATATTAGTGTACCTAATTGGATGGTCTTTTGGTATTCAAAACTAATAAATGTATGTTGAATATCTCCAATAAAAGTGATATATTGGTAATATTGTATTTAATAAGGAGATTTTTGCATGAAAAAACATTTAGTAGTTAGTTTTAGTAAAGTGTTATTAAACATTATATCAATTATGTTAGGATTATTAATATTAGGATTTATAACAACAGGATTACCTTTTAGATTTAATGTTAATACTTGTATTGGTTTTATGTTGGTTTTAATATATTTCTTAATAGTTTACGATTTGCGTAAGATTGTATATAGTACTAATTCAACACCATTTTCCCTAGATAATGTTAAGAGATTTAAAAGAATCGGATATTCTATGATTTTAATGGCAGTAATCGATGGAGTTATAAATTGGAAAAAGGAAAGCAATTTTGAGTTTATTGGTACACAATCTGGATCTCTTAAAGGAAGCTTTATTATGTATATTATAATAGCCTGTATAGCTTTAGTTTTAGGAGAAATATTTAAGCAGGCGGTTGAGTTAAAAAGAGAAAAAGATATTACGGGTTAAAGGTGCAGAGAATGGAGATTATTAGTGAAATTAATGGTATTAATTTTGGAATTTCAAAAGAATTTAAAAGTGAATATCTTAGTCCAATAATACAAAATCTACAGTTCAAAGCAGAAAATGAATGGGATGATTACAATGAAGTTTATCATTGTTGTAAATTAATTGAAGATGTTAAAAACAATAAAAATATGAATATGGACTTTCATATTATGAGGAAAGATGAAAAATGTTTAGGCATTGCTCTTGTTAGCAGTGGGATAATTGATTATAAGATGTTTTTTAAAGAACCTATATACATAGATGAAGATAATAAAGAGATTTTGATATTCAACTATTTTCATATATCTAAAGAAGGCAGAGGAAATGGAGAACTGTGGTTGAAGAAAATAATACAATATTATAAATATAAAAATTATAAAGCAATTTATTTAAAATCAACACATCCAAAGGTATTTTCTATGTATAATCGCTTGGGAATAGAAATAGGGGAATATTCAACTTTTAGTGATAATAAGTTATTGGAGCGAAAAGGGAAGATATTTAAGATTATACTTTAAAATACATCCGTATAAAAAAGGGACAAGTCTATAAACATTGATAAATTTAAATATTTCTTTTTAGATGCAGTAAAGGACTTAAGACGAAATATTATACTAATAGTTTTTTCAGTAATTAATGTATGTGCAACTTTTTTTATTGTTGGATTATTTAATTGTAAAAAGAACTGCTAGAATTCTAAGCAGTTCTTTTTTATAATCTTTATATTATTTTAGTTGTCCAATCTTCGCAGTTCCAAGTTTCTGTAATTATATCTCTATAAAATTCAGGTTCATGAGAAACTAAAAGAATTGTTCCTTTATATTCTTTTAAAGCTCTCTTAAGTTCATCCTTTGCATCAACATCTAAGTGATTAGTAGGTTCGTCTAAGATTAAGATGTTTGTTTCGTTGTTTAAAATCTTACAAAGTCTAACCTTTGCAGCTTCTCCTCCTGATAAAACTCTTATTTGAGATTCAAGCTGTTTTGTTGTAAGTCCGCATTTAGCTAAAGCAGCTCTTATTTGATATTGAGTGTAACCAGGGAATTCCTGCCATACTTCTTCTATGCAGGTATTGCGGTTATCACCCCTATCTTCCTGTTCAAAATAACCTATGTGCTGATAATCTCCAAGATGAACTTCTCCGCTTAAAGGTTTAATTTTTCCAAGTAAGCTCTTAAGTAATGTTGATTTACCAAGACCGTTAGCTCCAACTAAAGCTATTTTTTGTCCTCTCTCCATATATAAGTTAAGTGGCTTGGTAAGAGGTGAGTCATAGCCTATAACTAGATCTTTAGTTTCAAAGATTACTTTGCCTGAAGCTCTAGCTGTTTTGAAATCAAATTCTGGCTTTGGTTTTTCCTTTGAAAGTTCAATTACGTCCATTTTATCTAATTTCTTTTGTCTTGATTTAGCCATGTTAGCAGTAGCAACGTTAGCCTTATTTCTAGCAACGAAATCTTCAAGTCTTGCAATTTCTTTTTGTTGCTTTTCATAAGCAGCTTCTAATTTTTCTTTATTTATTGCATATATCCTTTGGAATTCATCATAATCTCCAACATATCGTGTAAGCTTTCTTTCATCTACATGATATATTAAATTAACTACTGAATTTAAAAATGGAATATCATGCGAAATTAATATAAATGCATTTTCATAAGCTTGAAGATATCTCTTAAGCCATTCTACATGCTCTTCATCTAAATAGTTAGTAGGCTCATCTAAAAGTAGAATATCAGGGGATTGAAGCAGCAGCTTTCCTAAAAGAATTTTAGTTCTTTGTCCACCTGACAAGTCATCGACATCTCTATCTAAGCCTAAATCTAAAAGTCCAAGACCTTTTGCAACTTCTTCAACCTTTGGATCAATTACATAAAAACCATTGTGATCAAGCATATCTTGAATTGTAGCTGTTCTTTCAAGCATTTTATTTAATTCATCTTCAGTACAGTCACCCATTTTTTCGTATAAGGAATTCATTTCTGCTTCTAAGTCAAAAAGATATTTAAATGCATCTCTTAAAGCATCTCTAATACTTTGTCCTTTAGTTAGTGCGGCGTGCTGATCCATATAACCAACTCTTACATTATTTGACCAGATTACATTACCCTCATCAGGCATAAGCTTTCCAGTTACTATATTCATAAATGTTGATTTACCTTCACCATTAGCACCAATAAGACCAACATGTTCTCCCTTTAATAATCTAAATGAAACATCTTCAAAGATAGCTCTATCCCCAAAACCGTGATTCATATTTTTAACTGTAAGTATGCTCATTGTTACCTCCTAAATTACAATAATTATATAAATTCGATAAAAAATATTAACCTAACTTTATTTATAATGGTCATTGATAAATTATCAATATCCATAATAGTTTAAATGATATAAATATAATATGTCAAAGTAATTTTAAAAAATTATCTTTAAAATTAATTGCATACTAGGATAATTATATATTTTTATTAAATTCTTATGTGATTTCGGTTGGTGACCACATAATGGAGATAAAATGAATTACTTGAATTTATTAAAAGAAATCAAACTTTTATTAATAATATTCCTATTTTGGGGCAAACTTATAGCATAAATAAAATCATTTTATAAAAGGGAGGAATTATACATGGTTGATTTTACTAAAGAAATAAAAGAAAGAGCAGAGAAGATGGGCTATGAAATGAAAGAAATAGCACAAGATATGGGAAGTGAAATGCGCAGCATGGGAGAGTTAGTGAAGCAAAAGGCTGAAAAATTAGGCGATGAAATAAGAAACAAAATATTGAGATAATTAATGAAGAAATAAAAAAGATAGTAAATTTGGAGGTTCCCATTTTTACTATCTTTTTAGTATGAAATATTTCTCTATAAATTATTTGTCTTTAGCTATAGGATACCCAAATTTCACATTTAACTAACTATATAAATATAGTTATATATTTGCTAGAGTTTATGTGATACTCTCACCAGAAATAAAAATGTGTGTTATTTTGGTAAGCTACCACATAAACCTAGTTTCAAAGCTGAATTATTTATATTTGCAAAAAGTAACATAAAAAAATAGAAATCATATTATATAGTGGACATGATTATAAGGTTAATAAACTACCTCTATCTATTAATTTTCCTTTTCTTAGTGCAATAGGTGAGACATCATATTTAGAAAGAAATCTCTTTATAGAATCTCCCCATTTGTAACTATCCAAATCACCAAAGAAAGCCATTTGATTGTCAGATATCATGCCGCCAACCCCGCCTATAAAACCGTAGTTTAATGAGGGTAGTAATATATCTCCAAAAGGAAGCAGAAGAATATCAAAACCATAATTTTTTAAAGATTTATAAAGTCCGTTATCATTTGTTATTAATGCATTTTCTCTCACTGGAAGGATAGAACATTTGGTATATCCCTGTGATACGTGTATATGTATCTTTGAGGCTTGCGAATTTAAAAGATTTTCATCACTATACTTTAAATTATGAATAAAATAGTTTTCTAAGATTAAAGAATTTAAAATAATATCACTGGGATATTTGCTGGCCAATGATTCTTTTGAAATAATGTAGTTTATATTATTTGATTTTAATAATTCCTTAAAATTTTCAGAAATATTTTTCTGAATAATAATAGCATTAGCTGAGTTGTTATTAAGGACATTTAATTGAATATCAGGATGACCGTTTATAGCCTCATATACATCAGTACATTTTGGAATCAATATTGGATTTAGATTTAATTTTGAAAGGTTTAATAGTTCTTCTTTAGTAACTCTGTAATCAATAAAACAATGCATATAGCGCTCCTTATTATATATGTAATTGATATTTCATTAATTAAAAAAATTAATATTTAAGCATCATGTTGAATTTAAATTATATTGTGGACTTCAAAATGAAAACTGTCAATTTAATTATTTCAATATAAAAAATTGGACACAGTTGCATTAAAATTAAAATTTAAATTCTGCATATCCTTAAATTTTTAATACATACTAATATTAAGAAGGGAGTGAAATCCATGCTTATTCTAAAATTAGCTTATAGCGAAGACATAACCATTTCCCGCGATCTACAAGAGCTAAGAGAGTTACTGAAGAAGAAAGATATCGTTATTGGATTTGTTGAAAGTATAGAAGGAAAAACTCACATAATTAAAATAATTTGCGAAGAAAATTCTTACAATGAAAAAATAGAAGAAATTACTAATTTATATGTTAGTAATATTTTATATAGAATAGTTATTGAAAATTATAGAAAGAAGGAAATGCTTGAATTTCTGACAGACAACTATTTTTTCTTGAAGCAAAGTGAAATATTAGAAGTTGAAGATGAAATATTAAAGGTATTAAAATGTGAAGACATAGGAGAAAATGAGGAGTCGATATATTGTTTAAATAAAATAAACTCCATGATAGAAAAAATTAGAGAGTGTATATGTGAAAAGCAAGAGATAAATATAGATGGTTTTATAACCTTTAGGATGAGAAAGCTTAGAAACGATATAGAAAAGGTCATAGATAAGGTAGTAGAAAGGTATATGGTAGAAAAGGAGTATAAAGAATTTATCAAGCTCTTAAAGTATTTTGTGGAATTACAAGAATGTAAAATAGAAGAAATAAATATAATAATAGAGAATAACAATAATTATCAGGTAAAAGATAAAGCTGGTAAGGATTTATATTATGATTTTTTTAATGAAATTGCAACGGAGCAAGGTAAATTAGATCTTAATATAGAGGATGTTTTAATAAGTGGTCTTATAACTAATGCGCCTAAGAATATAAAAATTTATGGAAAAGAGAACTGTACCAATAAAGAGTTTTTAGATACAATAGAAAATGTATTTGAAAATAGAGTTACTTTCTGTGACATAAATGATGAATATAAAGTTGAAAAAATAATAGCAAAAAAATATTGACATGTATTAGTAATGATGTTATACTCATATTCGTTAAGAAGAAACAGCCGTTTCTCACCCTACAGTGTTAAGTCTACTAGTGCGGGTTTACATGGATATCTATGCAATGAGTATTGATAATGTGAGACGGCTTAAGGCCGTCTTTTTTATTATGCATGTAATTTTTCGGAGGTGAAAAATATTAATAAAGATTTTCCTATAAATGAACAAATTAGAGAAAAAGAACTTAGAGTAATTGGAAGTGATGGGGAACAGCTAGGTGTTATCTCATCAATTGAAGCAAAGAGACTTGCTGAAGAAAAAGAACTTGACTTAGTTATGATTTCTCCTAGTGCAAAACCACCGGTTTGCAAGATTATGGACTTTGGTAAGTTTATATATGAGCAATCAAAAAAAGAAAAAGATGCTAAGAAAAAACAAAAAGTTATAAGTATTAAAGAAATAAGAGTAAGTCTAACGATTGAGGAACATGATATTGACATAAAAGCAAAAAATGCTAGAAAGTTCCTATTAGATGGAGATAAAGTTAAAATCACTGTTAGATTTAGAGGTAGAGAAATGGAACTTGGCCATATAGGACAAAAGATTCTTGATAACTTTGCAGCTAAATTAGAAGATGTCTGCCTAATAGAAAAAAGACCTAAAAGGGAAGGCAGAAGCATGACAATGGTTTTAGGGCCTAAAAAGGCATAACTTGAGAGGAGGATTTTAATCATGCCAAAAATGAAGACTCATAGAGGAGCAGCAAAAAGATTTAAAAAGACAGGTACAGGTAAACTTAAGAGAGCTAAAGCTTTTAAGAGCCATATCTTAACAAAGAAGAGTTCAAAAACTAAGAGAAATCTTAGAAAAGCTGGATATGTTTCAGAAACACAAGTAAAAGTAATGAAGAAATTATTACCATACCTATAATATAGAGGTAGTGCAGGAGGTTTAAGTAATGGCAAGAGTAAAGAGAGCGAAGAATTCTCGTAAAAATCATAAAAAAGTTTTAAAACTTGCAAAAGGATATTATGGCGGAAAAAGCAAGTTATTTAAAACTGCTAATGAATCAGTTATAAGAGCATTAAGAAATGCTTATGTTGGAAGAAAGAATAAAAAGAGAGATTATAGAAGCGTATGGATCGCAAGAATCAACGCTGCTACAAGAATGAATGATTTATCATATTCTAAATTCATGAATGGAATCAAGTTAGCTGGAATAGACATAAACAGAAAAATGTTATCTGAAATAGCTATCAACGATCCTAAAGCATTTGCTGAATTAGTAGAAGTAGCTAAAAAACAATTAAATGCTTAATACATAAAATGCGGCTTAAGTCGCATTTTATTTTTATATACAAATATATTACATACTCTAGAAAATGATGGAGTATAATATCTATGGCTTGTTTACTAGACTATGTATGTGATTTTGAGGTGTAGAGCTTTGATATTTATTGAGAGTAAAGAAAACAATCTATTTAAGAATACAAAAAAACTTAAAGAGAGAAAGAACAGAGTTAAAACTAATAAGTATATAATTGAAGGATTTAGACTGGTTCAAGAAGCATTCAAAGCAAAAGTTGATATAGATTATTTAATTGTAGCTGAAGATGCAGAGGATAAGGTTGGTGAATTTTTAGGCGAATATATAAATGATGAAATGAAAATTTTTAAAATAAGTAATAATTTATTTAAAGAACTTATTTCTACAGAAAACCCTCAAGGAATACTGGCAGTCATAAATATGAATACAATGGAGCTTAGATCAGAAGGGGATTTCTATCTGCTTTGTGATAAACTTCAAGATCCAGGTAATCTAGGGACTATAATAAGGACAGCTCATGCAGCAGGGGTGAGTGGAATCGTATTAACTAAAGGCACTGTAGACATATATAATGAAAAGACCATAAGATCTACAATGGGTTCTATATTTTATATTCCTATTCAATATGATGATGAGGATTTTTCGTTAGTAAAAGAACTAAAAAGTAAAGGCTTTAATTTAGTTGCTACTTCTTTAGATGCAGATAAAAACTTTTTTGATGTAGATTTAAAAGGCAAAGTGCTTTTAACTGTTGGAAACGAAGGTAATGGAGTAAGTGAGGAAGTATTAAGCATGGCAGACACAAAAGTAAAGATACCTATGCCAGGTCAAGCTGAATCCTTAAATGTAGCAATAGCTGCATCTGTTATTATGTATGAAAAAGTGAGACAAAATGAGTTGTAATAATTGTTACAACGCGCAAACCGGACTTAACCACAATCAACCGAAATCAAATACATTTGTGTTACGCAGGACTATGAAAATTTCGCTGAAAGCACTAAATGGGAGCTTGCATCAACTTTAGCCTGCTCCAGTCATTCGGCTGGACAAGCAAAAGTTGAACAAGTTCCTATTAAGTGCTTTTATTATCGAAATTTTCAAATGCCTGCTACACACAAATGTATTTGATTTCTGGCGTAGATATTGGTGCAGTGTTTTGTAAATGTATTAACTGATTCTGTGAGTATCCAAACTGTAGTAAAAGTTTGAAAAATATGGTATAATTATTCTGCAAAAGTAAATGAAGATTTAATAACTATTTTTAAAATGAAGTTGAAATGAATGGGTGTGTTATATGTGATTTTTGAAAGTAAGAGGATAAAGTTGAATGATGGAAAGGAATGTGTTTTAAGGAGTCCTGTCATGGAGGATGCTGAAAAATTGATTGAGTATTTAAAACAAATAGCATCAGAAACAGACTTTTTGACAAGATATCCAGAAGAAGTATCTATAACTTTGGATGAGGAAGAACAATTTATTAAAGAACTTAATAAGAGTAATAATAATGTTATGATTTCAGCTTTTATTGATGATAGACTTGTTGGGAGTGCAAGTATAAGTCCCATTGGAGATAAGATTAGAGTATTACATAGAGCAACTTTTGGAATAGCAATTATACAAGATGCGTGGAATCTTGGGATAGGAAATGCTTTGATAAGAGAAATTTTAGATTGTGCCAATAGAGCTGGTTATGAACAGATTGAGTTAGAAGTGGTAACTCGGAATCAGAAGGCCATAAAACTTTATGAAAAATTTGGATTTAAAACCTATGGAACGAGGGAGAATGCTTTCAAATTTAAAGATGGATCTTATAGTTCGGATTATTTAATGATGAAAGTTTTGTAAATATAAGTTGTTTCAATTAAATCTAAAAAAAGTTTTTGGAGAGAATTTATGATTAAATCGAAAGTTTGGGATTGGAGTGAAAATGAAAGCGACTACTGGTTAAAACCTTGCATAGAGTCTTTTTATTTAGTTGAAATGTGGAAAGCAAAAGGATTTAAAAAGTTACTTGATTTAGGGTGTGGATATAGGAAGACGTTCGGTGTTATTTGCACAAAATGGATATGAAGTGAAAGCTGTAGATTTATCTGAATATGCTGTAAATAACTTAAATAATTGGGCGGAAAGAGAACAGCTATCTATAAAAACAGAAGTATGTGATATGCTTAATCGACCATTTGAAGATGAAACCTTTGATTGTTTGATAGCTTACAATGTCATTTATCACACTGATATTCAAGGATTTATTAAATCTCTTGAAGAAATTAGGCGGGTACTAAAAAGAAATGGAGAAGTATTTATTACTTTGATTTCAAAAAACACATATTCATATCAAAGAGCTGAACAGTACAAGCGTATTGATAGTAATACTATTTTGAGAGATGAGGATGAACCAGAAAAAAATGTACCGCATTTTTATGTTGATATAGAAGATATAAAAACATATTTTTCAGAATTTGAGTTTGTTATTCCGACCTTAGAACAGACAGAATATAATGTGGAAAATTCAGATTACTATTCTAAACATTTTAATTTATTCCTAAGAAAGAAATAGTGTTATAAATAACTGAATCATGATACAAGTAAATAAGTATCTACTTTTATAAATAGATTGTTTTAGGAAGGAAAAAATTGATGAAACAAATAGAAACCGAAACACAACATATTACTTATTTCGGTAAGTTGCGCATAAACTTAGAAAAGGTATTGATATTTTTAGAATTTATTTGTATAATAAGTTGTATTAACCATATATATAAAAACTGTGAATGAGAAAGTAGATATTAGAAAAGTTTTAAGGGAGAGAAGGTCATAGACTGCAAGCCTTCTTAAATAGTATAATATCGAAGTTCGCTCAGGAGTTCTAGCTGTGAAATTAATAGTAGTAGCTAGCGGCAAAGAAAGTCGTTAATTAAATTAAGTTGGGTATCTTTATTTAAGATTCCAATTAGGGTGGTAACGCGGATATTTCGTCCCTTTTTATGAGGGGGGCGTTTTTTTATGCAAAAAAATCTATTCAATTGCTTAATTGGCAGGTGGCAGTAAATTAAAAGCTGAAAAATATTATATGCATAAAATCCTGAGAGTCTTTTAAAATTACCCGCAGCAAATTGCAAATTAGAAATTGAATTTTTGGAAGGAGAAAGAACATGAAAGAAAAACTTAAAGAATTACAAGAACTTGCATTAAACAAAATTGAAGCTGTTAAAACTAGCAGCGAATTAGAAGAAATAAGAGTAAAGTTCTTAGGTAAAAAAGGAGAACTTACTACAATATTAAGAGGTATGGGAGGGTTATCTCCAGAGGAAAGACCAATAGTAGGAAAGCTTGTTAATGAAGCCAAAGCCGTTGTTGAAGAAAAATTAGAAGGAGCTTTAAAAGCTATTAAAGGAAAAGAAAAGGCAGAAAAGCTTGCTGGTGAAACTATAGATATATCACTTCCAGGAAGAAAGAAAGTTATAGGAAAGAGACATCCTTTAGATCTAACTCTTCAAAGTATGGAAGAAATATTTATTTCAATGGGCTTCACAATTGAAGAAGGACCAGAAGTTGAATTAGATCATTATAATTTTGAAGCTTTAAACATTCCTAAAAACCATCCTGCAAGAAGTGAACAGGATACTTTATATATTAATGATAATATAGTTCTTAGAACTCAAACATCACCAGTTCAAGTTAGAACTATGGAGAATCAAAAGCCACCAATAAAAATGATATCACCTGGTAAGGTATATAGATCAGATTCAGTGGATGCTACTCATTCACCTATATTTTATCAAATGGAAGGTTTAGTTATTGATAAAGGAGTTACTTTTGCTGATTTAAAAGGTACTTTAGAATTGTTTGCTAAGAAGATGTTTGGCGATAAAGTCCAAACTAAGTTCAGACCACATCATTTCCCATTTACAGAACCATCAGCAGAAATGGATGCAACTTGCTTTGTATGTGGTGGTAAAGGCTGCAGAGTATGTAAGGGCAGCGGCTGGATAGAACTTTTAGGATGTGGAATGGTTCATCCAAATGTTCTTAGAAATTGTGGTCTTGATCCAGAAGTCTATAGCGGATTTGCTTTTGGTTTTGGTGTTGATAGAATGGTAATGTTAAAGTACGGTATAGACGATATAAGATTACTATATGAAAGTGATATGAGATTCTTAAATCAATTCTAGAAACTTAAGAATTTATAAATTTAAGAATATAAAAAGACAACAATTTAAATAGTTTAAAATAGAACAATTTACGAATATAACCATAAGCATTCTTAAGAATATAAAAAGGTATATTTTTAGAATGAAAATCTTAAAAGGAGCATAAAATGAAGCTCTTCAAACACATTAATGTGTGACACTGGAAGGTAAAAAAATGCCTTATGATCAAAAGGAGGAAACAAAATGAAAGTACCATATAATTGGCTTAAAGATTATGTTGATATAAATGTAAGCCCTAAAGAATTAGGAGATAAGTTAACTTTGACAGGTTCACAATTAGAGGAACTTATTATTCAAGGGGATGTAATTGAAAATGTAGTTACAGGAAAAATTACAAAGATTGAAAAGCATCCTGATGCAGATAAATTAAGCATATGTCAAGTTAATATAGGAAGTGAAGAAATACAAATAGTTACAGCAGCAACTAATATGAAGGAACAAGATGTTGTACCAGTTGCACTTCATGGTTCTACTTTGGCTGATGGAACAAAAATTAAAAAAGGTAAGCTTAGAGGGGTAGTATCTAATGGTATGTTCTGTTCAGAAGAAGAATTAGGTACAGCTGGAGATGAGCCAGTTCATGGATTAATGATTTTACCTGGTGATACTAAACTTGGAGCTGATATTAAAGAAATCTTAGGCTTAAATAAAGCTATTTTAGATTTTGAAATAACTTCAAACAGACCAGACTGCTTAAGTATGGTCGGTATGGCTAGAGAAACAGCAGCAGCTCTTAGAACAACTTATAAGATGCCAAGTTTCAAATATGAAGCAAAAGCTAATAAGAATATAAATGAAGAATTAACTGTTGAAGTAAAAGATGATCTTTGCAATAGATACATGGCTAGAGGAATTAAAAATGTTAAAGTTCAGCCATCGCCAGGCTGGATGCAGGAAAGACTTCTTGAAGCAGGCGTTAGACCTATTAACAATATAGTTGATATAACAAACTTTGTTATGCTTGAAATTGGTGAACCAATGCATGCTTTTGATAAGAGAGAAATTACTACTAATAAAATAGTGGTTGAAAGAGCAGAGGATAAAGAAAAGTTCACTACATTGGATGAAGTGGAAAGAGAATTAGATAATTCAACTCTTTGTATTAAAGACGGAAATAAGACAATTGGTCTTGCAGGAATAATGGGTGGATTAAATTCAGAAATAAAAGAAGATACTACAGAAGTTATTTTTGAATGTGCAAACTTTGATGGTACTAATATAAGAGTAAACTCAAAGAAATTAAATTTAAGAACAGAAGCTTCTGGAAGATTTGAAAAAGATATAGATCCTAATTTAGCAGAACTTGCATTAAACAGAGCATGTAGCCTTGTATGTGAATTAAATGCAGGAGAAGTTATGGAAGGTACTATAGATGTTTATAACAACAAAAAAGAAGTATCAACTGTAATTGTAGATTCAAACTGGATTAACAAATTCCTTGGAACAGATCTTTCAAAAGAAGAAATGAAGAGATGTTTAGATAGTGTTGATTTGTTTACAGAAATAAATGGAGATATGCTAGCTGTAACGGCTTCAACTTTCAGAGTTGATATCGCAATTAGAGAAGATATAGCTGAAGAAGTTGCAAGAATTTACGGCTATGAAAAGATCCCTACAACAATCTTTAAGGTTTCTACAGAAAGAGAACCTAGATATAGAAAAGGTTTATTAGACAACAGAGTGGTATTACTTGCTACAGGAAGTGGATTAAATCAATCTATAAGTTACTCTTTCGTATCACCAAAGGTATTTGATAAAATTAATTTACCAGAAGACAGTGAACTTAGAAAAGTAGTTAAGATAAAGAACCCATTAGGTGAAGATTACAGCGTAATGAGAACATCAACTCTTCCTTCAATAATGGAGTCTCTTGGAAGAAATTACTCTAGAAATAATTCATATGTTAGATTGTTTGAAATGGGTAAAGTTTATATTCCAAATGAAGATGATACAACGCTTCCAACAGAAAAGAATGTTTTAACTATAGGTATGTATGGAGATTGTGATTATTTAGACCTTAAAGGCGTGGTTGAAAATATAATAGAAGGTCTTGGAATAAAAAATCCTAAATTTGAAAGAGAAAGCGAAAATGTAAGCTACCATCCAGGAAAAACAGCTAAGCTTATAATAGGTAGAAATAATGCTGGAACACTTGGAGAAGTTCATTTAGATGTTTCAGAAAACTATGGCATTGAAGTACCATGCTTTGCAGCTGAATTAGATTTAGATGTTTTATATGAAAGTTCAGATATGGATAAGAAATATAAAGCATTACCTAAATTCCCAGCAGTAACAAGAGATATTGCACTTCTTGTTGATGATAATTTATTGGTTCAAGAAATTGATGAAACAATTAAAAGAGCTGGTGGAAACCTGGTTGAAAAAGTAGAATTATTTGATATATATAAAGGAAAACAAATTCCAGAAGGCAAAAAGAGTATTGCTTATGCAATCTGGTATAGGGATGAAAATAAAACATTAACAGATAAAGACGTTAATAAAGTTCATGAGAAGATCTTAAAATCTCTAGAATATAAGCTTGGAGCTACATTAAGAGACTAATATAGATATCCAGCTTTGGATTTAGAATTATGTGATAACTTACCGAAATAACATACATTTTTATTCCACAGGACTTATGAAATTTTCGCTGTAAGTTTCTAAATGGGAGCATGCATCCATTTCTGCATGCTCCTAAAACATTTTTAGGACAAGCAATAAATGGAACAAGCTCCCATTAAGAAACTTAGAACAGCTCAATTTCAAATGCCTGTTCCATAAAAAATGTATGTTATTTCTGGTTAAGGCATACACATAAAATTAAGCAAATACATAATAGACACATCTATATTATAAATTAAGTGAAGAATTTGCTTATCTGTAGAGAAATAATTTATAGATTTAACTAAGATGTAGAATCGTATCTTTCAAAAAATTAATTATTTAATTTCGATAAGAAAGCAACGTTGTAATAAACTGATTATCTTGATGAAGGTAATAATAAATTTGTGATCCTTTCTCTTGTTTTACTAAATTATTTTAAATAGAATATCTTATTGCGCCAGTATGTGTTTTGGCAGCATTAATTGTTTTACCATAATACTCGAGCATTCTAATTTTAGGCTCGTCTTCTATTGTAAAAACTAAAATGTTATCAGTATCTACTATTAGTAGATTGCTTTTACATATGATATGCAATATATTTAAAGTATGCTGAATATGGAGGAACGTTGTATGGATAAAGAGAAATTCGGTGATTTTGTTTGTGATCTTAGAAAAGAAAAAGGCATGACTCAGCAGGAATTAGGAGATAAATTATATTAGCTTAATAATAGAACAATTTATATGAAAAGGTTGCTTCAAAAACATAAAAAGTATGTTTTTGAAGCATTTTTTGCTTTTTATAACATAATTATATACTTGGAGCTATGTTGGAAAACGATGAAATTTAACCTTAATATGAAAGTTTTTAATTATTTTGCGTATATGCATTAAAAAAAATTTTATTTTTTAGAAGGAAATAACGCGTTTATATAGAATAATATTAAGAAAGTGGTTAAAAGTGGAGTGAAGTGGCTTAAAAGTGGAGTGAAGATGCAATTTTTAAAGTAGGAGCTGAGAATGATGTTTATAGGGGAATATCAACATGCCCTAGATCCTAAAAATAGAATAATTGTTCCGGCTAAACTTAGAGATGGACTAGGTAATAAGTTTGTTATTACCAAGGGTCTTGATGGGTGCCTCTATGCATACCCACTTGAAGAATGGGAAATATTGGAGAATAAATTAAAAACTTTGCCTTTAACTAACAAAGATGCGAGAGCTTTTGTACGGTTCTTTTTTTCTGGAGCTTGTGAAATTGAATTAGACAAACAAGGAAGAGGATTAATTCCACAAAATTTAAAGGAATATGCAGGTATAGAAAAGGACATAGTAAGTATTGGAGTATTATCTAGAGTAGAAATATGGAGCAGAGAAAAGTGGAATGAATACAATGAATCAAGTATAGATTTTGATTCAATAGCAGAAAAAATGAATGATTTAGGAATATAAGGAGATTAAAAAATGGAATTTAAACATGTTTCAGTATTATTAAATGAATGTATAGAAGCTTTAGACATAAAGGAAAATGGTATTTATGTTGATTGTACATTAGGAGGTGCAGGGCATTCATCGCATATATTAAAACATATATCGCAGGATGGAATGCTGATTGGTATAGACCAAGACAAAGATGCGCTTGCTGCAGCTAAAGAAAAACTCAAAGAATTTGGAAACGTAAGATATGTTCATAGCAATTTTTACAATATAGATAGTGTTTTAAATGAACTAGATATTGACAAGGTAGATGGAATTTTAATGGATCTTGGAGTTTCATCGTATCAGCTTGATGAAGCATCAAGAGGCTTTAGTTACATGCAGGATGCACCATTAGATATGAGAATGAACAGAGATAATGATTTCTCAGCTTATGACATTGTAAATGATTATAGCGAAGAGGATTTATATAAAATAATAAAAAACTATGGTGAAGAAAGGTTTGCTAAAAGAATTGCAAATTTTATAGTTACTAGAAGAACGGAAAAGCCTATAGAGACAACTTTTGAATTAGTGGATCTCATTAAAGCAGCAATTCCAGCTAAAATGAGAAGAGAAGGACCTCATCCGGCTAAGAGGACTTTCCAGGCTATAAGAATAGAAGTAAATTCAGAACTAAAGATATTAAATAAAACAATAGAAGATGGTGTGAACAGGTTAAGCAAGGGTGGAAGAATGGCAATTATAACCTTCCATTCATTAGAAGATAGAATAGTCAAACTTAAATTTAGAGAATTGGAAAATCCATGTACATGTCCTAAAGAATTTCCGATTTGTATTTGTGGGAAAAAACCATTAGTTAAGAGTATATCAAAAAAAGGAATAGCTCCAACTGATAAAGAGATTGAAGAAAATCCAAGGAGTAGGAGCGCTAAGCTTAGGGTAATTGAGAAGGTATAATTATTATTATGTTATAAATGAGTTGGGATGTGAATAAATTGGCGAGAAGAGAATATGATTATATAAGAGGAAATACGGTATTAGCCCCAGAAAGAAAACGTAAAGTTGTAAGTAAACCAGATAAGAAATATAAGCAGATACAAAGAAAGAGAAAAATTGATAGTAAACTTCTATTAGAAAAAAAGCAGAGAGCAAATGATAGAAAGTATTTACTTACTATAGCAGGAATAATTGTTACATTAGGCTTTATAACTATTTCTGGAGATAACAAAGTTTATGATATTGAAAAAAGTTTGAATACTGTAAATTCTCAAATCAGTCAAACTGAAGAGGAAAATGAAGCACTAAAAGTAAAAATACTAAAGTATTCTTCCTTAAATAATGTGGAGACAAATGCAGAAAGCAAGCTGTCTATGTTTGTTCCAAGTAAAAATGACACAGTGAAAATTGACTTTTCACAAGATTATTTTAAGGATATAAAAACTAAAAGTTCTGAAAGCAATACAAAAGGGGAAGGCTTATTTTCTAAAATAATTAGTTTTATTAAATAATTCAATTAATTTTCTCTAAAAAACTGAAACATAAGATAGAAATAGTATTCTATGTACTAGAAAAGAACAAAGGTGAAAAGGTCATAAGAACTTTGAAAGCTTTTAACTAAAAGAAAGTACATGGAGGAAACAGGTATTGAAAAAGAAAAATTATAAAGATAGAGCAAAAATGCGTCAGAGGATGAGTATTACAGCTTTTACATTAACCTTGGTTTTTACAATATTAATTATTAGGCTTTCTTACATAATGATTGTTAAGAGGGCGGATTATTCTGCAAGAGCTGAAGAACAATGGACAAGTGAAGTAAAAATAGATGCTATAAGAGGAAGAATTTTAGACAGAAATGGAAAAGAACTTGCTGTATCTGCTAATGTTTATAGAGTAGATTTTGACTTAAACTCTATAAGAGCTTATTTAAAGAGGCCATTAAAATCTATTCCGAGTACAGAACTAGAACATATGAAAAGTGTGGGAATCCCAACCCCATCAGGTGATGATGGATTAACAACCGATGATATTGCACCTGTAATTGCAAATGCATTAAATATGGATGTAACAGAAATAAAAAAGGATCTAGAAACAAGACTTCCAAGTGGAGCAGCAGCGGGATCTGCTAAGGTTGTAAGAAGAATAGAAAAAGATCTAGCTGATAAAGTTAAAGCACTCAATATAAATGGAGTGTTAGTGTCTCCGGATACAAAAAGATATTATCCTAATAATAATTTCTTATCGCATGTACTTGGAAGTACAAATTCTGATGGTAAGGGCTTAACAGGAGTTGAACTTGAATATGACTCATATTTATCAGGAATTCCCGGAATGAAAATTGCCGAGCTTGATAAAAATAACAGAGATTTACCTTACACCATATCCCAGTTTACATCACCTATAAATGGTAAAGATGTTGAGCTTACAATAGATGAAAATATTCAAAGCTTTGCTGAGAAAATTGCCGAGCAGGCGTATGAAGATAATAAGGCTAAGGCGGTTTCAATATTGGTTATGGATCCTAAGACAGGAGAAATATTAGCTATGGTTAATAAACCTGATTTCAATCCGAATAATCCATATGAAGGCGCGGATAAATTTGAAGGAGCCAATGATAGTGATAAATTACAAAAAATGTGGAGAAATAGGCTGGTAAATGACACCTTTGAACCTGGATCAATATTCAAGGTGTTTACAGCAATAACTGGATTGGAAGAAAATGTTGTTAATAAAGATACACAATTTGTAGATAATGGCTCAATATCTGTTGGAGGAATTAATCCTAAATGCTGGAAGGCAGGAGGACATGGAGTTCAAAATTTTCCGGAGATTATAAAAAACTCATGTAATGTAGGATTTGTAGAATTAGGACAGATGATTGGGAAAGAAAAACTCAGTGCATCTATAAGTAAATTTGGTTTTGGAAAAGTAAGCGGAGTTGATTTGCCAGGTGAAGCACAAGGTATAGTTAAGCCACTTAATAAGATTTCAGATGCTGACCTTGCAACAATTGCATTTGGACAAACTAACACTGTTAATTCAGTTCAATATATGGCTGGATTTAATGCCATTGCAAATGGCGGAACCTTAATTCAACCACATGTAATGAAAGAGGTAAGCCACAATGATGAAAATAATGTAAATATTGTAGATGAAACTTTTAAACCTAAAACTACTACAGTTGCAAGCCCTGAAAAGACAGCAGAGCTTAGGTCTTATCTTGAAGGAGTTGTTACGGGTGGATCAGGCGCTGGCACTTTTATTGAGGGTTATCATATTGCAGGTAAGACAGGTACTGCCCAAAAGGTTATTAATGGAAGATATCAGGAAGGCAAGTATATTTCTTCTTTTGTTGGAATGGCGCCCTATAATGATCCTAAGGTTACTGTTATGATAACTATTGATGAACCTAGTAATGGACAATATTATGCAGCTCAAGTAGCAGTTCCATGTGCTAAGCCATTATTTACAGATATTTTTAGCTACTTAAATAGTAAATTTGCAGATGAAAATGAAGGACAAATTACTAGAGATGTGGTTATTCCAGAAGTTAGAAATATGAAGAAAGCAGATGCTGAAAAAGTATTAAAAGATGCAAAATTAGATTTTAATATTGATGGTGATGGGGAATCAGTAATGAGCATTACTCCATATCCGGGTTATTCAGTAAAAGAAGGCTCGAAAGTAAATCTCCATACAAACAGTGACGGTGCAGATAATAATGTTGTAATGCCGGATGTTAGAGGATATTCAAAAGAAGATGCTACGTCCTTGCTAAATAATCTTGGAATAACAGCTACTTTTGAAGGAAATGGAGCTGTTTCAGCTCAAGATATTTCATCGGGAGAAGTAATAACTAAAGGAACAACTGTTAAATTGACCTTGAGTTCAGACTATAAAGATTAATAAATATCTAATCAAAAACTTGATTTATTACTTGTAATTTTTAGCTTATGCTATAAAGGTTATAAGTGACAAAAGATAAGTGACAAGCTAAGGATGAATCTCCAAAACTTATTACTTGCCATTTGTCACTTGTAACTATATTTTGTTATCGCTTTAATTTATCAAAAAACATAGGCTGCAAGCCATAAATTTAGTTTATAAAATTAATATCTATAGTATGTGAGAATGCTTGCATACTAATATTTTTTAGCAGTAATTTCTTTGCAGGTTTAAATGTTTCTATAAAACTTTCAATAATTTTAAAAGTGAGAATGATTTTTATAGGTTTAATTGATTTTAATTCTAAAGAAGATAAATGGAGGAACGGAATTGAAGAAGAAAAAGTACGGTAATAAAGTAAAAACATGTCAGAGAACGAGGAGTATTGCTTTTGTACTAACAATAGTTTTTGCAATATTAATAATTAGACTTTCGTATATTATGGGAGTTAAAGGTGCGGATTACTCTAAGATGGCAGAAGAACAATGGACGAGTGAAGTAAAGATAGCTGCTCCAAGAGGAAGGATATTAGATAGAAATGGAAATGAACTTGCTGTATCTGCTAATGTTTATAGAGTAGATTTTGACTTAAATTCCTTGCGGGCATATTTAGAAAGGCCATTGAAATCTATTCCGAGTAAAGAACTTGATCATATGAAAAGTGTAGGGATACCAATTCCTTCAGGCAGTAATGGATTAACTACTGATGATATAGCGCCAGTAATAGCAAAGACCTTGAATATGGATGCATCTGAAATAAAAGCTGATTTAGAAAAGAAACTCCCAAGTGGTGCTAATGCAAGTTCCGTTACAGTAGTGCGTAAAATAGAAAAAGATATGGCAGACAAAGTTAAAGAACTTAATATAAATGGGATTGTAGTTTCAGCGGATGCGGAGAGATATTACCCTAATAATAACTTTTTATCACATGTTTTAGGAACTACTGATCCTGATGGAAAAGGGTTAAATGGAGTAGAGCTTCAATATAACTCTTATTTAACAGGAATTCCTGGAATGAAGATAGCAGAATTTGATAAAAATAATGGAGATTTACCTTATACAACTCCCGAGTATACAGCTCCTATAAATGGTAAAGATGTGACCTTAACTATTGATGAAACTATTCAAAGTTTTGCTGAAAAGATAGCGCAGCAGGCGTATGAAGAGAATAAAGCTAAAGCAGTTTCAATATTGGTTATGGACCCTAAAAGTGGGGAAGTTCTAGCTATGGTTAATAAGCCAGATTTTGATCCCAATAATCCATATAGTGGTTCAGACAAATTTGAGGGCTCAAATACTAGCGATAAGGTGCAGCAGATGTGGAGGAACAGGCTGGTGAGTGATACCTTTGAACCAGGATCTATATTTAAAGTATTCACTACTATATCTGGTCTGGAAAATAATGTGGTTAACAGAGATACACAATTTACAGATAATGGTTCGATATCAGTTGGAGGTATTACTGTAAAGGATGCAGAAGAAGGACTTGGAACTCAGAATTTGCTTCAAATATTTCAAAATTCATCAAATGTTGGATATGTAAAATTAGGACAAATGCTGGGTAAAGAAAAGTTATATGATACAATTAATAAATTTGGATTTGGAAAGCAAAGTGGAATTGATCTGCCGGGTGAGGCACCTGGTATTGTTAAGCCAATCGATAAGGTTTCAGAAGCAGACCTTGCAACGATATCATTTGGACAAACTAACACCATAAACTCGGTTCAATATATGGCCGCATTCAATGCTATAGCAAATGGAGGAACACTTATTCAGCCACATGTAATGAAAGAAGTAACTCATAACGATGATAATAATGTTAATATTATAGATGAAACTTTTAAGCCTAAAACTTCTACAGTTGCAAGTAAAGAAAAGACAGCAGAACTAAGAACTTATCTTGAAGGAGTTGTAACAGGAGGATCAGCAGCAGGGACGTTTATTGATGGATATCATATTGGCGGTAAAACTGGTACTGCTCAAAAAGTTGTCAATGGTAAGTATGGGGAAGGTAAATATATATCTTCGTTTGTTGGAATGGCTCCAGCTAGCGATCCTAAGGTTACTATTATGATAACAGTTGATGAACCTAGCAGCGATAAATATTATGCTGCGCAGGTAGCTGTACCATATGCAAAACCATTATTCACAGATATTTTTAACTATCTAAACAGTAAAGCTTCTACTGATGAGGAGAAAATTAGTAAAGATGTTATTATTCCAGAAGTTAGGAATATGAAAATTCAAGATGCAAAGAAAGCATTGGAAAATGTAGGCCTAGATTGCGATATTGATGGTGCTGGAGAAACCGTAGTAAATATGACTCCATATCCTGGATCTTCAGTTAAGGAAGGCTCAAAAATAACTCTTTACACAAGTGGTGATGCGACATATAATAATAATGTTGCGATGCCAGATGTTAGGGGATATACAAAAGACGATGCTACAACTTTATTGAAAAATCTTGGAATAACAGCTTCTTTTAAAGGAAGTGGGGCTGTTTCATCACAAGATATTTCAGTAGGCGAAGTTATTACTAAAGGAACAACTGTTAAATTAACCTTAAGCTCAGATTATAAGGATTAAAAAAGTGGTTATGAATTTTAAACTACAACAGCTTTATATAGAGAGAATTTAAAGTTGATTAGACAAATGATAAAATACTAGCATGTGGGAATGCTCGCATGCTATATTTTTTTAGCATATTAGTTTCTTAGGAAAATTCTGCATTGTTATAAAATATAAATTTCAGTGTAGACATAAGGCAAATTAGTTAGGAGAGATTCAATATGAATTTGAAAAATGTTTTAAAGGAAATAGACTATGAAGTAGTCCAGGGGAACATTGATGTAGAAATCAATAAAATTAATTATGATAGTAGAAAAGTTAAGAGCCTGGATGTTTTTGTGTGCATAAAAGGGTATGCAACAGATGGACATAAATATATTGATAAAGCAATTGAAAATGGAGCAAAGGTAGTAGTAATACAAGATAGTATAGAAATAAAGGATAAGGATATTATTATTATTAAATGCACTGACACTAGAAAAGCTTTGGCGCTTATGGGTGCAAACTATTATGATAATCCTAGTGATAAAATGAAGATAATTGGTATTACAGGTACTAATGGAAAAACTACTACAGCCTTTATGATAAAAGAAATTCTAGAAGCAGCCAATAAAAAGGTTGGACTAATTGGAACTATTGCTAATTTTATAGGTAAAGAAAAGATTCATACTGAACGAACAACTCCAGAATCTTTAGAATTACAAGAATTATTTTCTGATATGGTAAATAAAGGTGTAGAGTATTGTGTTATGGAGGTGTCTTCGCATTCTTTAGAGTTAGATAGAGTTTATGGAGTAAAATTTGAAATAGGAATCTTTACGAATTTAACAAGAGATCATTTGGATTTTCATAAGACCTTTGAAAATTATTATAATGCAAAATTTAAACTTTTCAAACGAGCTAGAATAAAAATTGTTAATGTTGACGATAATTACGGAGGAAGAGTAATTGAAGATTTGAATAAACTAAATGCTGATAAGATTTATTCATTCTCGGTAAAAGATAATTCGGACTTTAAAGCATTTGATGAAGTTATGGGAAGCAGAGAAATTATGTTTAAGCTTAAACTCGAAAAAGAGGAACAGTTTACCTTAAATATACCTGGCGAATATAACATATATAATGCATTAGGATCAATAGCAGCATGTTATAAATTAGGTATAAATGAAGAAGCAATAAAAAAAGGGATAGAAAATGTTGTTGTCTTAGGCAGATGTGAAAGAGTAGCTAAAGAATACAATTTACCTTATGAAATTATTATAGATTACGCTCATACACCAGATGGGCTTGAAAACATATTAAAAACTGCAAAAGGATTTACTAAAGGAAAGTTAATTTCTGTATTTGGATGTGGTGGAGACAGAGATACGGTGAAAAGGCCGCAAATGGGCAAAATATCAATTGATATTGCAGATATTTCAATAGTAACCTCAGATAACCCTAGAAGTGAAGAGCCTATGGGTATTATAAAAGATATTGAAGCTGGCCTTGATAAAGATAGTTATATAGTAATTGAAAATAGAAAAGAAGCAATAAAAAAAGCTATAAGTATTGCAGAAGCAGGTGATGTAATAGTTATTGCAGGAAAAGGTCATGAGACTTATCAAATTTTAAAAAATGAAACTATACATTTTGATGAAAGAGAAGTTGTTAAAGAAATACTTGATGAAGTTAATAGGTAAAATAAACTGCTGACTGTAAATTGTAAACTGTAAACTGAGCATAAGGGGTGTTAAACTTGGATTTAAATTTGGAAGAGATAATAAAAGCAGTAGATGGTGAGATTATAATTAAAAATAATGAAGGTTTGTTTAACAGGATCTCTACAGATACAAGGAAAATAGAAAAAGATAATTTATTTGTTGCATTAAAAGGTGGAAATTTTAATGGAAATGATTATGCTATACATGCGTTTGAAAAAGGTGCAGCAATAGTAGTAATCGATGAAGTGAAATTTGATTTTAAAGAATGCGATAATATAGGAACTGTTATTAAAGTTAAAGATACTAAAGCAGCGTTAAGTGATTTAGCAAGGTTTTATAGAAAAAAACTTGGAGTTAAAGTTGTTGGAATAACTGGATCCACAGGAAAGACATCAACAAAAGATTTGATTGCTGCATTTTTAAGCGGGAAATATAAAGTATTTAAGACTCAAGGAAATTTTAATAATGAAATAGGATTACCTCTTATGATATTTGAATTATCAAAAGAGATAGATATTGCTGTGCTTGAAATGGGGACGAGTAATTTTGGTGAAATAAACAGACTTGCAAGTGTCGCACTTCCAGATGTTGCTGCAATAACTAATATTGGAGTTGCACATATAGAATATTTGAAGACAAGGGAAAATATACTTAAAGAGAAGATGTGTATAAGTGATTTTTTTGAAAGTAAAAATTCTCTAATATTAAATTGTGAAAATGATATGCTTAAGACGGTAAAAGAATCAGATAAGTTTAAGCTCCAAAGAATAGGTTATGATGAAAGTTATGATGTCTATGCTAAGAACATCAAGTTAACATCAGAAGATACTTCTTTTGATGTAATAACAAAAGATAATGAAAGTCATAGATTTGCCTTAAATATGATTGGAGAGCATAATGTTCTTAATGCTCTTATAGGTATTCAAATAGCCAGAGATTTTGGACTTACCTTTGAAGAGATGGAAAAAGGTCTAAAGAATTTTAATGCAACTTCCATGAGGCTTGAATTTATAAAAAAGAATAGTTTTACAATAATAAATGATTCATATAATGCAAATCCTGACTCTATGAAAGCAGCACTTGAAGTTCTTAAGAATTATTCAGGAAATAAAAAAATTGCGGTTCTTGGAACAATGGGTGAGCTTGGAGATTATGCTACGGAAGCACATATAAAGGTTGGAGAATTTGCAAGAGGAAAAGCAGACATTTTATTGACTACAGGAAAATTTAAAGAGTGTTTTAAAAAGGGCTTTGAAGAAGGAACGATGATATTTGAAACTAAAAAAGAGCTAATGGAAAAATTAGTTGATTTAATTGAAGCAGACAGCACTATTTTAGTAAAGGCTTCTAGAAGTGAGAAATTTGAAGAAATAATTAAGTATATAGAAGAAGTAAAATAAAACGAAGGAGGTGACTTGCCTTAAGTTTGACATCTTAAAGAAATAATTGTTGTTTGTTGTTTATTTATAAGTATATGGGGGAGAGTAAGCAGTGTTAAGAATACTTCATAAGGAGTATAGTTTATATCTCAGATAATATAACTAGAATAATTGCAAAGTTATTGCGATTACTTTAACTTAGATGTCTTAGGCAACACTAGATGGGGGAAGTAGTAAACATATTAAATAATTATAAAATTTTAGCACCGTTAATAATAGGATTTTTATTTGCAATAGTACTTGGGCCAATATTCATACCGATATTGCATAAACTAAAATTTGGGCAGAATATTAGAAAAGAAGGACCTAAAAGCCATCAGAAGAAATCAGGAACACCTACTATGGGAGGACTTATATTCTTTATTGCAACAGCTGCTGCAATATTAATTTTGGGACAAAAGCTTATGAATAAGGAAATGATTATGCTATATTCATTTCTTGCATTTGGCTTTATAGGATTCTTAGATGATATATTAAAGATAATCCATAAAGATAATTTGGGATTAAGAGCAGCACAAAAGATGATATTATTAGTTGTATTTTCATTAGCATTAGCATGGTATGGATATATAACAATAGGAAGTGATATTTTAATACCATTTGTAAATGGAGAAGCAAGAATTTTAAATTTAGGCATTTTATATATACCGTTTATAGTATTTTATTATGCAGCTGTAACAAATGCAGTAAATTTAACAGATGGAATAGATGGTCTTGCAACTTCTGTTACTATAATAGTATTAACTTTTTTTGCAATAGTAGGTTTTAGAACAAAAAATACTGAAATCGCAATTTTTTCGTTAGCATTAATTGGTGCTTTACTCGGATTTTTAAGGTTCAACGCTTTCCCAGCGAAAATATTCATGGGAGATACTGGTTCTTTAGCTCTTGGTGGAGTTATAGGCACAATAGCTTTAATGTTAAAAATGGAGATATTTGTAGTTATAGTAGGTGGAATATATGTTATTGAAACTTTATCTGTTATAATCCAAGTTACTTCATTTAAGTTAACTGGCAAAAGAGTGTTTAAGATGTCTCCTATACACCATCACTTTGAACAGCTTGGATGGAGCGAGATAAAGATAGTCACAGTATTCTCTATTATTACAGCGATTTTATGTGTGATAGGTTTTATGGCACTTTAGTTAATTAGATTTGGAGGATTTATGTATGAAAGTTATTAGGTCCAAAAGAAAAAATAAAATGGGTGAAATAGATTATGGGGTATTTTACTCTGTCCTTTTACTGCTTTCTATCGGGGTAATTATGGTTTATTCTGCGAGCTCGTATTATGCGATGTTTGTAGTTCATGACAGTATGTATTTTCTGAAAAAACAATTGATATCAGCAATAATTGGTGTTATCGCTATGTTATTTACAATGAGCTTTGATTATCATAAGATAAAGAGATTTACAATACCTGCAATGGTATTGACTATACCTCTGCTACTAGCTGTGTTTCTCTTTACTGGTGTTAATGGAGCTCAAAGATGGATTCCACTTGGACCGTTTGGAAGCTTACAGCCATCTGAAGTTGCAAAATATGTTGTAGTATTATTTTTAGCCATGAGTTTAGAGCTAAAAGGAGAAGGAGTTAAAAACTTATCGACAGGAATAGTTCCTTACTTAGCCGTTGCAGGTTTTTATGCAGCAATTGTACTTGCAGAAAAAAACTTAAGTATTGCATCGGTTATAATGATAGTTACTTTTATTGTTCTTTTCGCGGCAGGAGGAAAGCTTAAGCATTTGTTTGGAATTGTGGCTCCAGTCTTAGTGGCTGCTGCACTCTTCTTTACTTTTTCATCAGATTACAGAAGAGCAAGAATGTTAAATTTCATAAATCCCTGGCAGGATCCAACAGGAGATGGTTATCAATTAATACAATCTTTTTATGCGTTAGGTGCAGGAGGGATTACGGGACTTGGTCTTGGTCAATCAAGGCAAAAAACCTTATATATGCCAGAGCCACATAATGATTTCATATTCTCAATAATAGGTGAAGAATTAGGTCTTATAGGGTGTTTGTGCATAATAGCTCTCTTTATAATATTAATTTGGAGAGGGATTAGTGTAGCAATGAAGGCGAAAGATACTTATGGTACACTTCTTGCAATAGGAATAACATCTGTTATAGCTGTTCAGTCGCTTATAAACATAGCAGTTGTAACAGGTTCGATGCCAGTTACAGGAGTTCCGCTACCATTTATTAGTTATGGTGGATCATCCTTAGTAATAAATATGACGGCAATAGGTGTGCTTCTAAATATATCAAGGCAGCGTGAAGGTAGAGAATAATAAAAAATACTAGTATTAAGTTATAGATTTAATTTATATATTGAATATTTATTCATTATACAGGGCAAAGAACTAAGAAATAATTCTTTGTCTTGTATTTTTTTAGAAAATATAGAAATCTATTAGAAAATTTGATGAAAATATTTTGTTAAAGTGTTATTATTATATATGAAATTTATATAAAATATTATTATAGTAAAGCATATTACAGTATATGTAATATGTTAAGAATAGGGATGTATATGGCAAAATTAAATCATAATAAGTTAAAAAATACTAAACGAATAACGAATAATAATAAATTAATCTTAAAATTAAAAAAGAGAAGATTAATTAGAAAAATTATATTAATTAGTATAATTTTTGCTGTCGGGATAACAATTTTTTCAGTTAAATCGAATTTTTTTATAATTAAAAAAGTAGCTATTTTAGGAAATCCAGTAATGAGTGGAGAAGACGTTAAAAAAAATACAGAGAATTTGATAGGCCAAAATATTCTGTTTATAAGCAATAAAAGTATTATAGAGCAGGCAGAGAAAAATCCATATGTTGAAAGTGTTGAAATAAGTAAGGCATATCCTAAACAAGTTAATATTAAGGTGACAGAAAAACAAGGAGCTTTTTATATTGAACAAGATGGACAAAATTATGTACTAGATAGTGATGCGAGATTGCTAGAAAAAACAGATAATGTTGAAAATAGGAGTTTAGTAAATTTAAAAGGAATTGAGTTAAAAAATGTTGATTTAGGAAGTAAAGTTTCAGATGATGATCGAACATTGCAGCTTTTGAATATTTTTTATCAAATAATAAAAAGCAATCCTACTAATTTCAATATAGATTCCATTGATGTAAGTGATTTTATGAATATAAAAGTATATATAGGAAAAGTTGAAGGTAGACTAGGCGATGATGAAAACATACCTGATAAAATGAATAAGCTATTACATATAATAGAAAATCCTAATATTGGAATTGTAAAAGGATATGTAGATGTAGGCTTTAATGGAGCACCTGTATATTATAAGGAAGAAAGGTAGGTTAGGGATGAAGATATCTAGATCTCAATTATTTGTAGCAATTGTTTGTGCACTTTTAGGTTTTTTATTAGCATATCAATTTAAAGTCTTATCTAACAAGAATATTGAATCTAATATTAATAATTATGATAAAAATGATATAATTTCAGAAATTGAAGCATTAAAGAAAGAGAAAGAAGAATTACAGACTACAAATTCTAAATTATCTGAACAACTTAAGGATATGGAAGAAACAGCGGCTAAAGACGGTAATGTTGGTTCGGATATAAAAAACCAGCTAGATAATGCTAGAATGCACTTAGGGGTTGTTGATGTAAAAGGGCCAGGTGTAGTACTTACCATAACGCCTAAAACGTCAATGTTTGGAGGCACTTCTAGTGATGGAAACCGAGATTTGGGTGAAGATGAACTTGTTCATATAGTGAATTTACTTTGGTATTCTGGTGCAGAGGCAATATCTATAAATGATATTAGGATAACTCCTCAGACAGGGATTAAAACAGCAGGAAATAGTATTGCAATAGGTTCGACAGGAAGAGTGTATCCAAGAGATAAGATTGTAATCAAAGCAATTGGAGATAAAGGAAGACTTAATGTGGGAATATCTTTTCCAGGTTCTTTAGATTATCTAGCTCTTCTTAATTACAATAATGATGTAAAATCAGAAGATGACATATTTATAGGAAAGACAACACAATCATTGAAAAATGACTTTATGAAGTCAGTTAAAGAATAGGGGAGAATTAATTTGATTGCAGTAATAGGACTATTAATTGGAATAATATTAGGATTTGTATTAGATGTTAATATATCAGATAAATTATCACCATATATGTCTGTAGCTATACTTGCATGCTTGGATTCAGTATTTGGAGCAATTAGGGGGAATCTTTCTAAGAATTTTCAACCAGATATTTTTATATCGGGGTTTTTTGGTAATGCACTTCTTGCAGCAGCTCTTGCTTATTTAGGCGACAAGCTAGGAATACCAATATATATGGCAGCAGTAATTGTGTTTGGAGGAAGAATATTTGATAATTTCGCAATTATAAGAAGATTATTATTAGAAGAATTTAAGAATAGAAGAAAGAATAGGACTAAAAGTGTTACTGATAATAAAGAAGAAAATGATATTAAATAAAGAGGTGATGTGATGAAAAATAATAAGGGGTTTTTCTTTGTTTTCATTGCAACCATAATATTAGGGGCATTAATATCGATGAACTTTAATTTTCAAAGGGGCCAAACATATAATCAGTTAAATTCAACAGAATATCTAAATGCTGTAGAGGAAAGAGCTGCTTTATATAGAGAGGTAGGAGACCTTAGAGAAGATAATAGTGAAAAGATGAATAAAATAAGGAATTATGAAGAAAATGATACTAAAAATGATAAAATTTTAGAAGACATGAAGGCTCAGATAAGTGATTATGAAACACTTATTGGATTAACTAAAGCAGAAGGTTCTGGAATTATATTAACTATAAATGATGGAACTACAAATGTACTTGAAGATAATTCAGATGAAATTCATGACAAACTCCTCCATGATTATGATATGGCATTGGTTTTAAATGAATTACGCGCTGCCGGGGCAGAGGCTATTAGCGTTAATAATCATAGAATTGTGCCGTGGTCTGGAGTAATATGTAATTGGGCCTTCATAGGCTTCGAGGATGGAAGTATGGAATATGCTCCATTTAATATTTATGCCATAGGAGATCCGGAAAAGCTAAAGGCAGCACTTTTAGAAGATGGAAGTCATGTAAAGCAGCTTATATTTAGAAAGCTTTATGTTAATATTGAGGAATCTGATAAAATAATAATGCCGCCAACAACAGCAAATTCAAATGTTAAGTATATGGCTAGAGATGATGAAAAGAAATAAAATAAATTAATATTTTTGAAGGAAATTTTAATTTTGTATAGAATATAACTTATGAGGAAAGGAATAGTTTTTTAGGTGTTGATTATGGGAATTAAACAAAATATAGAAGAATTACAATCTAGGATTCCAAGAGAGGTGAAGCTTTTAGCTGTTTCTAAAACAAAGCCGTTAGAAGATTTAGAAGAAGCATATATGGCTGGAATGAGGGATTTTGGAGAAAATAAGGTCCAAGAAATTATAAAAAAAGCAGAAAGCTTTCATGAGGATGTGAGATGGCATATGATAGGTCATCTTCAAAGTAATAAGGTTAAGTATTTAGTAGATAAGGTTTATTTAATACATTCTTTAGATAGCATTGCTCTGCTTAACGAAATAGAAAAAGTTTTTGGAAAAGCAAATAAATCTGTAAATACTCTCATTCAGATTAACATTGGAAGGGAAGATAGTAAAAGCGGAATATTAGAAGAGGACTTATATGAATTTATAAGAGCAATTGAACAGTGCAAATATGTATCTGTAAAAGGTTTAATGGTCATTATTCCAGTAGGAGATGAGGAAAGCAACAGAAAATATTTTAAGAGAACAAAAAAAATATTTGATGAGCTTAAGGAAAAAGAAGGAGAATATAAAAATATCAGGATGAGCATATTATCCATGGGAATGACTCATGATTTTATGACAGCTATAGAAGAAGGTTCTAATCTAGTTAGAATAGGAACAGGAATATTTGGAGAAAGAAATTATAATTTAGGAGGCGGAAAAAATGAGTAACGTTTTGTCAAAGGTTAAATCTTTATTAGGATTTGAGGATTATGAGGATTATGATGATTACGAAGATGAAGAATATGAAAATGAGATGAAAGATGAAGAAGAAATGGAGCCTGTTATTACAAATAAGAAAAATAGCAAGGTTGTAAATATTCATACATCTTCAACTACAAAGGTAACAATAACTAAACCAGTTGATTATGAAGAAGCAACAGAGATTTGCGAAGCACTTAAAAACAGAAGAATAGTTTTAGTAAACACAACAATGTTAGAATTAAAAATAGCACAAAGATTATTAGACTTTATTAGTGGCTCTTGCTATGCTTTAGGAGGAGAACTGCAACAGATTGAAAAGGGTGTATATATTCTTTCACCTTCAAACGTTGAGGTGACAAACGAATTAAAGAATGAACTTAGTTCAAAAGCAATATTTAATTGGTCTAAGTAGGAGGAATAAAATATGATATATAGTGTTTATATGGTTCTTAATTTGTTATTTAACTTATTGGAACTTGCTATATTCATAGAATGTATAGCTTCATGGATTCCGCAAATTCAAGGAAATAGGTTTGTAAATTTAATACATAATTTTATATATCCTATTTTGGATCCTTTTAGAAGACTACAAGATAGATTTATTCCAGGACTTCCGGTTGATTTTTCACCTATATTTGCATTTTTAGTTTTGAATTTACTTAGAGGTCTTATACGTTAGCTATGAAGGAAAGAATAATTAAATATTTTACAGATGATGAAAGAGATGAAGCATTAAATTTATATGAAAGATATCTATTATCCCAAAATAAGAATATTACTGTATTTGGAAGAAGCTTTTATACCCCAAATGTATGGAAATGGTTTGAAAACAATTTGAGTACCAGAGATTTTAAAGTTGAAAGTAATGGACTTTTTGAAGATGCTGAAAGAAGAATGGTTTCATTTAACAATACTTACGAAAGTCCTTTCCCTATGAAACTGATTAAAATTCAGAATACATCAAAGTTTACAAATCTTACCCATAGGGATTTTTTGGGTGGAATTTTATCTCTTGGGATAGAAAGAAGCAAGATCGGCGATTTATTGGTAGATAAAGATGCTTGTTATATTCCAATGCATGAGGATATAGAAGAGTTCGTTTTATATAATATAAATAGAATTTCTAAAGTCGTTTGTAAAGCAGAAGTAATTGATAGTTTAGGACCAATTCCAAAGCATTCATTTGAAGAAGAGATCATTTTGGTTTCTTCTTTGAGAATTGATGGTGTGGTTTCTAAAATTACAAGGTTATCCAGAGCTAAAGCGCAAGCAATGATTGAACAAGGTCAGGTGCTTATAGATTACATTAAGATAAAAGATAAAAGTTATGAACTAAAAGGTGAAGAAAGAATTACAATTAGAGGTTTTGGTAAATTTATATTAGGTAATTCTATTGGAAACAGTAAGAGTGGAAGAATTAAGATTATTATAAAAAAATATACATAATTGAGGTGAAAGTATGAAGTTAACACCAATGGATATAAACAATAAAGAATTTAAAAAGGGGTTAAGAGGATACAATCCTGATGAAGTTGATGAGTTTTTAGATGAAGTAGTTGAAAATTATGAAGAACTTTATAAAGAAAATGCTACATTAAAAGAAAAACTCACAAATCAAAATGAAAAGTTAGAACATTATTCTAAGATTGAAACTACTATTCAAAATACATTGCTATTAGCCCAAAATGCAGCAGAGCAAGCTAAAAATTCTGCACAAAAAGAGGCTGAGCTACTACTTAAAAATGCAAATGAAGCAGCACAAAAAATTATGGATAAAGCCCATAATGATGTTATACAAATCAATGATGAATACGAAAAAGTTAAGCAGGAATTTATTAAATTTAGAGCAAAATATAGGAACTTCATGAATACACAGCTGGAAACATTTGATGATTTAGAAAAAGAATTTGTTAAAAATTATAATATATCTGATCCGGTGGATGATAATGAAGTAGTACATGAAGAATTAAAAGAAAAAGAAATAATTTTTGATGAGGAATTAAGTAAACCTGAAGAAAAGGCTATTTCGAACCAAAAAAATACTTCATTAAATGATGAATTAAATGAAATAAAGAGTTTTTTTGTTCAAAGTGAATAAGAGCAATAGATATAGGAAATTAAAATCAGCATAAGAATATTTTATGTTGATTTTGTATTTTGATAATAAAAAAATCACATATGAAATGTGATTTTTTTATGTATATAATTCTTAATTAAAATTTCTAATTAGTATAGATATTAATTTTCTTTAGTCTCTGAATCATTAAATTTACTATTTAAAATTACTATATCAACTCTTCTATTGGCAGCTCTTCCTTCTTCGGTATCGTTGCTTTGAACAGGTCTGTATTCACCATATCCTAAAGAAGATAATCTCTCAGGTTTAACATTTCCTTTTGTAATTAGAAATTCAACCACGTTTGCTGCTCTGACGGCTGAAAGCTGCCAGTTTGAATGAAAGTAGTTTGTGTTGATGGCTACATTATCAGTATGCCCCTCAACATGTATGTAATTATCAATTCCGTTTAACACTTTTGATATAGATATTAACTTACTTTGCCAATCTGGCTTTATTTCTGCTTCACCACTATTAAAAAATACATTATCGTTAAAACTTATTATCAGACCTCTTTCTTGAATTGAAGTAGAGACACTTCCTTTTAATTCGGAGTTATTAACAAGCGCATCAACTTTTGCTTTTATATCAGAAAGTTTTTCTGTTTCAGCAGATGAATCATCAGGATTATCTGTATCATCGACTACATCAGGAGGTGAATTAGTACTATCAGATATAGCAATGACATTTTGCCCGCTGCCTTGATTAAAAGCAATCTTTAGCGATCTTGCAAGTTCCTGAGATTTTTTGCTATCAACATTAGAAATAGCATACATCATTAAAAAGAAAATCATGAGTAAGGTTATAAAGTCTAAATAAGAAAGCATCCATCTCTCAGTATCATCTTTTTCTTTTTTTGAACTTTTCCTCATAGCTAATACCCCTTCTATATTTGATTATCAAATGACTTAGCTTGTTCTTCAGTTAAATAACTACAAAGTTTACTTACTAAAGTATTAGGGTTAACACCTTCTTGTACAAGAAGAACCGCCTCGATAATCATTTCTTTTTCTATGATTTCTTCTTTATTCATTTCTCTTAGCTTACTAGCAAGAGGCAGCCAAAATAAATTAGCAGTACCAAGACCATATAATGTTGCAACGAATGCTGAAGCAATTTCTCCACCCATTTTAGCAGCATCACTAAGATTAGCAAGTACTATAACCAAACTTGTTACTGTTCCTACGATACCCATAGTAGGAGCATATCCACCAGCTGCAGTTAACATCTCAATGCAATCTTCGTGTCTTGAGGAAAGGTTTTCTAGCTTGGTATTTAAAATGCTTTTAACAGAAGCTGGATCAATACCATCTACTACCATTTGAAGACCTTTTTTAATAAATGGATCCAAATCACTTGTCAATTCAGATTCCAAACTTAAAAGACCGTCTTTTCTTGTCTTAATTGAAACTTCCTTGAAATATGCTATGTGTTGCTGTAAGTCAATATTTCTCTGCTTAAAAGCTAAAGCTATCACTTTAGGCAGTTTTTTTACGGTTTTTGCTGGAAAAGAAACAGTAGTAGCTCCTAATGTACCCCCTATTACAATTAATGCAGAAGCTCCCCTAAGCAGTGCGAGTATTGACCCGTGTGATAATACATACCCTAATATTATACAGCCAAACGCAAATATCACACCCAGAATTGTCATAATGTCCATAAATTTTTCCCCCTTATTTATACGTGAAATTTGAATTTTATGATTAATTATTCATATTATGACCTAAAATAGGAACAATAAGAATATTAATACACAATGCATAAGTATATACTAATACTAAATAATGATAACATATTATAAAATAAATGTAAAACTCTTAAAATTATCAAAATTAGACTAATATAATGTGAAATTTTACAAATTATTTCCTATAATATTATTTGTAAAGTATTATTTAATATATTATAATGTTGAAAGAATCTGCATGATAGAAAGGTATTATTATATGGAAAAAAATATATTTGTTGTTGATGAAAAAGATCAAGGAATAAGAATTGATAAGTATTTATCGGAAGTTTTTTATGATAAATCAAGATCTTTTATTCAAGGGCTTATAGAAAAAGAAAATATTAAGGTTAATAATAAAATTCCTAAGAGCAATTATAAGGTAAAATCTTCTGATGAAATTGAGGTAATAATTGATGAACCAGAGATATTAAATGTAGATCCAGAGGATATACCAATAGAGATATTATATGAAGATAAAGACATTATAGTTGTAAATAAAGAACAAGGAATGGTAGTTCATCCTGCACCAGGTAATTATAATGGAACATTAGTAAACGCTTTACTATTTCATTGTACGGATTTATCAAGTATTAATGGAGTAGTAAGACCAGGAATAGTTCATAGAATAGATAAAGACACTTCAGGCGTTTTGGTAGTTGCTAAAAATGATGAATCTCATAATAAGCTTTCAGAGCAATTGAAGGATCATTCTATGAAAAGGGAATATTATGCGTTAGTTGAAGGCAGAATAAAAAATGATAAAGGGACTATTGATAAGCCTTTAGCTAGAAGTAAAAAGGATAGGTTAAAGATAGGAATAGTTGAAGGTGGGAAAAGGGCAGTAACTCATTACGAGGTTATTGAAAGGTATAATGGTTATACCTTAATAAAGTGTGTGCTCGAGACTGGAAGGACTCATCAAATAAGAGTACATATGGCATCAATTGGGTTTCCTCTAGTTGGAGATCCTTTATATGGTTTTAAGAAACAGAAATTTAAATTAAAAGGTCAAATGCTTCATGCTAAAACCTTAGGTTTTATACATCCGAGTAAAAATGAATATACAGAATTTACTACAGAACTTCCAGAATACTTTCAAATAATATTAGATAAATTAAGAAATGAATTAAAGTAATATTAGATAACTTAATAAATTATTTAAAATAATAGTGGAGGGGTATCATGAAATTAAAAGCAATCCTATTAGATGAAAAAGCTATAAATAGAACATTAATTAGAATTTCTCATGAAATAATTGAAAGAAATAAGGGAGTTGAAGACTTAGTTTTACTTGGAATTAAAACTCGAGGTTATCCACTTGCAAAGAGAATTGCAAACTATATTAAAAGTATTGAAGGCAAAGACGTTCCAGTTGGCTCTGTAGATATAACATTATATAGAGATGATTTGACAGTACTACATGAGGATGCTGAGGCAAAAAACCTGCATTTAGGGCCTGAAATAAAGGATAAGAAGATAGTAATAGTTGATGATGTTTTATATACATGTAGAACTGCCAGAGCAGCAATTGATGCTATTATAGATGTAAATAGACCTACAGGTATTCAACTGGCTGTTCTCATTGACAGGGGACATAAAGAATTACCAATAAGGGCGGATTATGTAGGAAAAAATATTCCAACTTCAAAGGATGAAATTATTTCAGTGTCATTAAAAGAAATTGATGAAGAAGATTCAGTTAAAATATACGATTCAAATTCAAATGAATAAATAAGGAGACTAAAATATGTATAATCTAATTGCAACAAGTACTTTTGGGATAGAAAGTATAACAGCAAAAGAGTTAAAGGGACTTGGATATGAGGATTTAAAGATAGAAAATGGGAAAGTGACTTTTGAAGGCGATGAAATGGATATAGCAATTTGCAACATTCATTTAAGAACTGCAGATAGAGTTTTAATAAAAATGGCTGAATTTGAAGCAAAATCTTTTGAAGAGTTATTTCAAGGAACGAAAAAGGTCGATTGGAGCAGTATTATTCCAATAGATGGAGTAATGCATGTTGTTGGAAAAAGTATTAAATCAACTCTTCATAGTGTTCCAGACTGTCAGTCAATAGTTAAAAAGGCTATTGTTAAGAGCATGAGTGAAAGTTATGGAATAGAAACCTTTAGTGAAAGTGGTCCTGTATATAAAATAGAAGTGTCAATATTAAAAGATATAGTTACACTTACAATAGATACAACAGGTCCAGGATTACATAAAAGGGGTTATAGAGAGCTTGCAGGTATTGCTCCTTTAAAGGAAACACTAGCTGCCACATTGATTTTAACATCTAGATGGAATGATAATTTTGAGCTTATAGATCCTTTTTGCGGTTCTGGAACTGTATTAATTGAAGCAGCTATGATAGCTCAGAACATAGCACCTGGAGTGAATCGAAGTTTTGTATGCGAAACATGGCCATTAATGAGTGGGAACACTTTTAATACAGTAAGAGAGGGTGCTAAAAAGTCTGAAAAAAATAAGGATATTAAATTAATAGGATATGATATAGATTACAGAGTGCTTAAAGTTGCAATGGAAAATGCTAAAAAAGCTGGAGTGGACAAATATATAGAATTTCAAAAGAGAGATTTTATGGAGTTTTCTACTTCTAGAAAATATGGATTCGTTATATCTAATCCACCATATGGAGAAAGAATAGGAGAGAAAGAAATACTAAATACCCTTTATAAACATATGGGTAACACAAAGAAAAAATTAGAAAGCTGGGATTTTAATATATTAACTTCCTTCGAACCTTTTGAAAAGGTATTTGGAGTAAAATCTACTAAAAATAGAAAGTTATATAATGGTAAGATTAAATGTTATTATTATCAATATTTTGACAATGAAAAGATTAAAAACCATGGAGATATTTTAATCAATCAGTTAATATATTAAAAATAACGGTAGTAAAAGTTAATAAAGTTAAGCAAAATTAATTATATAGTTAATAAATGAAAGATTAACAAATATAGCCTGTAAATATATTTACAAAATATTTTGCTCATGATAAAATGAGATAAAGCTAAATATGGTAGCAAAGGCGCTAACAATTAAATAATATTGTTAGTGCTTTTTTTTGTTTTATTAAAAAATATTATTTGAATTTAAATTTGAATATAAATCTGATTTAATATTGAATTTCATAAATTAATGATTAAAAAGTAAAATAGTATTTATTAAAAATAATTTAGAAGAAAGGGGTTCATATGATGGGAGAAGTGTACCAAAAAATGGCAGAAAAGATACCCAATATGAGTAAATCGCAAGAAAAGATAGCAAAGTATATATTATCACATCCAAACAGTACGCCTTTTTTAACTGTTGAAAAATTGGCTAAATTATCTGGAGTCAGTATTGCGACTGTCACTAGATTCGTAATCTTTTTGGGATACAGAGGGTATCCAGAGTTTCTAAAAGATACACAGGAATCTATGCAGGAGCAGGTGTCTAAGACTGAACGTATAAAAGTTGATTTTGAAAAAAACAGTGATGAAGAAAAAGAAATTTATAATATTTTTGAAGAAGATTTAAATAATATTAAATTGACCATGGAGGAACTTAACTTATATGAATTAAAAAAAGCAGTTGATTTATTATTAGGTGCTAAGAGAATATATATAGTTTCAAGAAGAAGTTCCACAGTACTCGGAACGTTTTTAAAATATTATCTTGATTTAATGTTTAGTAATGTTTATTTAATTGAAAACATAGAGCAAATTCCAAAGCAGATCAGTGAGGCGTGTGATGAGGATGTAGTTATTGGAATTAGCTTTGAAAAGTATGCTAGGAGCACTGTAGAAATCTATACTCATTTGAAGAAAAAAGGAGCTACTACTATAGCAATTACAGATAATATGTTATCTCCGCTCGTACCATACTCAGATGTTACATTAACAGCTATAAGTAAAGGTTCAACACTTATTGAATCCTTTTCAGCACCACTAAGTTTGATTAATGCTTTAATTGCTTGTGTTGAAAAAGAAAAGAAAGACTTTTTTAATAGCAATGTAGAATTATTAGACGAAGCGTGGAGAAAATTTGACTTATTCATTTAGGCATAGAGGTGTAACTTTAAAACTTGAGTTATGTGGCAGATTACCGAAATCATAAATATTGTTGTTTCGTCAGACTATGAAGATTTTGCTGGAAGCTACTAAATGGAAGTTTGCACACATTTCTGCATGTTCCCAATATACATTGTGACAAGCAGTAAATGCAACAACCTTCCATTAAGTAGCTTCAACAGCTTATTTTCAAAGGCTGACTGCACAACAATATTTATGATTTCTAGTGAAGCTATCCACTTTAAATTTAGCAAAGATGTAAATATATTTATCTAATAAGTTGAATATAGAAATTGCAATATCTATATTCAACTTATTAGATAAATAAACTATACAAGTCAAATTTATAAAGTTTTTCTCTCTATATTAATGAAGGTATCGACTTAAAGTTAAGAATTAAGTTGGTGCCTTTATTTTTATTTAATGACTGAAAGGGGATTAGGCAAATACTTTTATAGCTACAAAGATTTAAAATTATAAAGTGAGAATAATAGAAATTGTGTAATTTGATTTGGTCATAAATACAATTATGGTATAATGTGTATATTGTATAACGCGTATTAGTAGATTATTGTGAACCAAAGATTATTTATATAATGAATGGGAGATGGTATTTTGAAAGAAAATGAAATATTAGTTCAAAATAAGATTGGGTGGGATTCTATTGCCGATGAATGGTTTGGGGCAACTTCACTACCTACATATGGTCCGACTTTGCCTAAAGAAGATAATTTGAATTTGTTTAATTTATTAGATAATAAAAAAGTTTTAGATATTGGTTGCGGTAGTGGACATTCTCTGCTATATACAGCTAAACGTGGTGCTAAAGAGCTATGGGGGGTGGATTTATCTTCAAAACAGATAGAGAATGCAAAAAAACTTTTATCTAAAAATAACATAAATGCGAATTTATTTGTGTCACCTATGGAAAATAATTCAGGCATACCAGAAAATTACTTTGATTTTGTTTACTCCATATATGCATTTGGATGGACTACCGATCTAAAACAATCCATAGATTTAGTTTATAAATACTTAAAGAAATCTGGCGTCTTTATATTTTCTTGGGACAACCCATTGATGCAGTGTATGCAAGCAGAAGGCAATAAATATACGCTTTACAGGTCGTATTTGGATGAAGCGACTATTGATTTAACAAAGGGCAATCAAGCAATGAAACTAAAGAACTGGAAATTATCGTCATATATTAACGAACTGGCATCTGCAGGATTTAAAATTGATAAGTTAATTGAAGAAACTGATGAGGATATTCTTACTCAGGAACATGAGTTTACACTAAAATACTATTCAAAGCACAAAGCTAAATTAATTAATACTTCGTTTATTATTAAAGCAATTAAATTATAGTATTGATTACTGAGAAAAACAATATCACATAGATCATAATAGCAAGAACTATTGGGCATTGTGGTGGTAAAAGACTAAACCTGATTTACAATGTTGTTACAAGAAATTTATTTAGAAGGAGTTGGGAAACAATGAGTAAAAAGGGAATAATTTTTGATTTAGATGGTACTTTGTGGAATGCTTCAACACAGGTGGTGCCAGCATGGAATATTGTTCTAAACAGACATAGTGAACTTGATAAGCAGATAACAATAAATGATATGAAAGGATTTATGGGAAAAACAATTAATGTTATAGCAGAGATTATGTTTCCTGAAATGGATTTAGAAAAGAGTGTGGAAATACTTAAAGAATGCTGTAATGAAGAGCAAAGATATTTACGAAAACATGGTGGAATTTTATATCCTAAGTTAAACGAGACGTTAAAATTATTATCTGAAAATTATTCTCTGTATATTGTAAGCAATTGTCAAGATGGATATGTACAGGCTTTTCTTGATTATCATAAATTATGGAGTTATTTTAAGGATATCGAGATGTCAGGAAGAACAGGAAAAAGTAAGGGAGAAAATATAAAGATTATTATTGAAAGAAATAAACTAAACGAATCCGTATATGTGGGCGATACAAATGGCGATTTAGAAGGAGCTAATTATGCTGGAATACCATTTATTTATGCTGAATATGGATTTGGCCAATTAGATAATATGAAATATTCAATAAATAACATTTTTGATATAAATAGAATTGTAGGTAGTATTTTGTGAGATAGAAATATTACAAATTTTAATACATCTTATATTATCTAAATGTATAATAAATTATTTTTAATTCCAAGAAGGCATATACGAGAAACGGAAGAGTAAGATGAAGCGAAACTAGGATGATATACATTTTTTTATAAAAAAGAAGAAAATTAGAGGAAGGCACTTATATTTAATGGTTCACCAAGAAAAAATGGTGATACCATGACTTTGGTAAATGAATTTATTAAACACTTAGATGGAGAATACAAAATTATAAATGCGTATTATTCCAATATAAAACCCTGCATTGATTGCAGATATTGTTGGAAAAGTAATTGATTCTTATTAGGAGGATAAAGATGAAAAAACTTGATGTTAAAAGTATATTTATAGGTTTGGTCATTGGGGTGGTAGGTGTTTCCACAGTTTTTGCAGTAGTGTGGAAAATGTCAGCAACAACTAAAGAGAAAAATGCGGTGGCAGTTACATCAGACGAAAAAAAAGCAGAATCCACTAGTGGGAAGAATAATGTTGCCACAGGAGAAGGAATAAGGTCAGCAGTTATAAATAATAGTAAGATATATTTTAATGGTAAAGAGATTGAGCTAAAAAAACCTTTAATTACTATTGAAAATGATGAAAGCGCAGAACCTCAATTATATATGCCGATGGACGAATTGCTGGAATATATGCATTTCCAAGTTGAATGGAATAGTCAAGATAATGAGGTGTATTTAACTATGGGACAAGATAATCAAAAAAACAAAGCGGATATGTCTGATATTTCAGCAAATGAAGCAGATGCAGAAGCTATAGAAATCATACAGAAAACAGGAAATTGGAGCTATATTGAAAAATATATTTCACAGATGTCTGATGATGGCATTGAAAGAGTTGTAAATATATATAATTCAAAGCATATAGACCCATCCCAACATAAAAATGCATCAGATTATATAAAGAACTAAATTTAATATTAATATAAAAATAACCAATTAAGAATAGTAAATTATTTTGTATTAGTGGGAATTAGGTTGGAAAGAATAATTAGCCTGTTGGTTGGGATAATCGGAGGTCTATTCAATGAAAAGGAGTTAATTATGAAATTAAGAAAAATAAAGATAGGCAATATCCCAACGATTTTATGGGGAGAACCTTCGGATAAAATGTATATATTTGTTCATGGAAAAATGTCAAATAAGGAAAGTGCACAAGAATTTGCGGAAATAGCGGTAGAAAGAGGATATCAAGTTCTTAGTTTTGACCTTCCAGAACATGGTGAGCGAAAAGATACAAATTATAAATGTAATGTTTGGAATGGGACACATGACCTTGAAGTAATTGGAACATATGCGCAAGAAAATTGGACGGAGATAAGCTTATTTGCATGTAGCCTTGGTGCGTATTTTAGTTTAATTGCATATAAAAATCTTTTAATCAAGAAATGCTTATTTCAATCACCAATTCTTGACATGGAGCATCTTATAGGTAAAATGTTTAAATGGTTCAATGTTACAGAAGAGCAACTTAGAGAAAAAAAGGAAATATTCACACCAATTGATATACTTTCATGGGATTATTACTGTTATGTAAAAGAATATCCAATTGATAAATGGGATATACCTACTGCAATTATTTATGGAACAGAGGATAATCTGCAAGATCGTGAGGTTATAGATAGTTTCACAAATAAGTTCCATAGTGATTTAACAATATCAAAGGGAAGTGAACATTCTTTTCATACAAAAGAACAATCACAAGCTGTTACACAATGGTTAAGAAAGTATATTTAATAAGATCAATAGAATTTATGGCTTACAAATTCAAATTTGAGTTATAAATTATAATTTTAAGAGGTATTTTAATGAGATGTTTATTAGTTATAGATATGCAGGAAGACTATGTAGGGAATTCTAGGAATATAAGAATGTATCCTTATAATGCTAAAGAACTTATATATTCTATTAATAAAAAAATTTCGGAATATTCTAATGAATCAGTTATTTATATTGTAAATAGATTTTTCTGGGAAATTGGGAAAAAGCAAAAAAGTTTAGTTGACGGGCTTTCTATCATATCTAATAATGTGTTTGAAAAAAGAAAGGCAAGTTGTTTTTCTAGTGAACAGTTATTGGAGTATTTACAGAAGGTCGATGCGAGAGAACTTGAATTAGTAGGAGTAGATGGTAATTACTGTGTAGGAGCTTCAGCTATTGATGGAGTAGCTAAGCGGTATAGAGTTTTATTTAATGAATCGCTAATTGGTATTAGAAACTATAGCAAATTCAGAAAGATGAAAAAGAAATTGCAGAAAATAGGAGTGGTTTTTACATCTTAAACAATAAACATGTAAAATTCAATTGTTCATTAAGAAAAAATGGCGATATTATGATTTCGGTAAATGAATTTATATTAACAATATCCTTAAAAAAGTAGTAGTAAACTATAACGAGTTAAAGTGCGGTGAAATATGAAGAAATCAATTTTAATTGGATTTTTGATTTTTTTACTTATTGGAAGTATTATTCTTATTTAGAAATAATTGCGATACAATGTATGTAGGAACAGGAGATAGCCCTTTAACAGTACCTTTTTATAAAAGCTGTGGATTTACAGAGTCTCATATAATTAAAGATTTTTTTATAGATAATTATGATAATCCAATTTATGAATGCGGAAAGCAATTAGTTGATATGGTGTATTTCAAGTACAAATACACTTATTAAATACAAAGATGGGGGAAGATAGATGAAAGAATTTAATTCGGAGTTTTGTAATGTGAAATTTATTGATAAGGATAAAGTAGTGTTACTAACATGGAAAAAGTTTGCTTGTGGAGATGATTATAGAAGACCAACATCATTTGCATGTGAGCTTCTTAAAGAAAATATAGCAAGTAATTTTGTTGTGGATGCTAGAAATGGCTTTGAAGATGATAATGCGGATGTAGAGTGGGGATTTTCTATATTATTACCTAGTATGGCACAAACCACATGTAAAATAGTTTGTTTTCTTATGAATAAAGTAATTGATATTGACGAAGAGATGGACATGTGGACAAAGGAATTTGGAAAGTATTTTGCAGTTATAAAGGCATCAGACTATGAAAATGCGATAGAAAAAATAAAAAGATTATTATAGAATTATAATTTTGATAGGAAGACTAAAATGATATTAGATGGCATTAGATAAAGATCATTTGTAGTTTACTTAAAAAGAAGAAAGGGGATTGGATATGCTTAAACTTGTAAAATTAGAAAAAAGATATATGCCACAATTATTAGATATGATGGATGAATGGTATGCTACAGGAGAGAAAATTATACCGTATGCAATTAGAAAAGTAGATTATCATGATTATACAATATATGTAGATAGTTTGGAAGTAAAAGAAAATAGAACTAATTTGGTGCCTGACTCAACCTTTTTTTGCCTTGATGAAGAAAGGAATATTTTTGTAGGAGCTGTAAATATCAGACACTTCTTAAATGATAATCTATTAAAAAATGGTGGACATATTGGTGATGGAGTGCGACCTTCTGAGCGCAGAAAAGGAATTGCAACCAAAATGATTGTACTAGCACTAGAGGAATGCAAGAAATTAGAAATAAATAAAGTGTTAATGGTTTGTGATAAGAATAATATAGCATCTGCAAAAAGCATTCTCAATAATAAAGGCATATTAGAAAATGAGATTGAAGTTGACGGAATTATAGAGCAACGATACTGGATAAATAATATATAACTAAAAATTTCTTAAGTGCTTAGGAGTATAATTTGAATTCTTATAAAAAGTAATTTGTGAAGGAGATGTAAGTATGAATACAAGAACTATCATGATTTTTCCTGAATTTGAGAATATTCATGTTATAAATAATATACGCAAAAAATATGATCCTTTGGTAGATTTAGTGCTACCACATATTACTTTAGTCTTTCCTTTTGATAGTGAAATAACTAATGAGGAAATTAGCTTATATTTAAAAGAAAGTTTAAGAGATATACATCCATTTAAAGTTGAATTAGAAGGTTTTAGCAAAAAAGAAGAGAAAGCTGAAAAATACTTATTTCTAAATGTAGTGCAAGGGAGAGACGTAATTAAAAACATTCATGACATATTATATAAAGATAAACTAAAGCAATTTAACATGGGGAATAATTATGTTCCGCATATGACAGTCGGGAAAGTATCTTCTTTGGAGTTACTTAATAAAGCATTTGATGATGTAAATAAACATTATAACGAGAAATTTAGCACTGTGGTAAAAAAGATATCAGTTGAAATGATTGGTGAGCATCAAGAATCAATTATTGTAATAGAGCATGAACTTAATTAAGAAAGTTTAAGTTATATTATAAATCGAAATGGTATACTGTTGCGAGAAAATGTTCAAAAGAGAATTAAATCCAGGAGCATGGATATAAGGCTCTTCAATGAAAAGTAAAAAATGAAGGAGTATAGTACATGTTTGATTTAAGATATGCAACACACAAGGACTATAATTTTTTATATGAGCTAAATAAAATTACAATGCTGAAATATATAGAAAAGATATGGGGATGGGAAGAAAATATACAACAAAAATTTTTCAGAGATAAATTTTCACATGAAAAGTATAAAATTATAGTTTACGATGATGTAGACATAGGTGTTGTAGCAGTTTCTTCAAATGATAATGCTATTTTTATTGAGATTATTGAAATATTACCTGAATATCAAAGCAAGGGAATTGGTACTGAGATAATAAGTAAAATAATCGCTGATTCAAAAAATAAAAATTATAGTAGAGTATGGCTTCAAGTATTTAAAATGAATCCTGCTAAAACATTATATGATAGACTTGGATTTTTAACAAAAAGTGAAACAGAAACACATTATATCATGGAATTAAATTTAAAATAATCTATTTGTGATTTTCAGATAAAACAGAATGATAAATAACTGTAAAACAGCATATAAATTTTAATTTGAAAAGGGAGGATAATTATGCTTAAAGGAGATAATGTAACAATAAGGCCTATAGAAAAGAGAGACTTTGACCTTTTTTATTTATGGATACAGAGCCAAAAATGCTTAGGTGATTTTATGGATATTGATATGGTATATAAAGAAATTTTTTTAGAAAATTTCGAGAAAAGTACAAAGAATGCTACTAGATTTTATGCAATAATTGAAGATAAGGATGGCAATCCAATAGGTGAAATAAACTCTATAGAAGTTATAGGCAGTAATACTACTCTCGAAATAGGTTTGTTAATAGCTGAAGAGTCATCAAGAGGTAAAGGAATAGGAATAGAATGTATAAGATTATTTGTTAATTATCTTTTTAAAACTAAAAATATAATGAGAATTCAGTACATAACCAGAACTGACAATATGAGCATGAAAGCAATTGGAGAAAAAACTGGATTTAAGCTAGAAGGAGTATTAAAGAAGTATAAATTTGTTGATGGAGATTTTAGAGATTTTTACTTAATGGCTATTACTAGAGATGATTGGAAATTATAAATATAGATATTAATATGTAACATTCTTATAAAATGTAACAGTAAGCAAGTGTAAAATATAAGGTTAAGTATTACAAATTATAATTTGGTGGTGAGAGTAAATATGAATATAAAATTTAATAAAATGACTGAAAAAGATATCCTTAATCTTACTCAAATAATGAGAAGAGCCTTTGATTATGATACCAAAATTCATTTGGGAAAAGAAACTGGTGGTCCTCCTGGATATGATGATGGTACATTTTTAAGGAAATGGGGATTGAATAAAGAAGCAACTTCCTATTGTATATATTTAGATAATATTCTTATCGGAGGAGTAATTCTTTGGATTAACGATAATAATGAAAACTGCTTAGGTAATTTATTTATTGATATTAATTATGAGGATAAAGGAATTGGAACAAAAATTTGGAGTGAAATTGAAAGCATGTATCCAAATACTCGAGTATGGAATACTGAGACTCCTATTTTTTCTCATAGAAATCATAATTTTTATGTCAATAAGTGTGGTTTTAATGTAATTGAAATAAAAGATCCGAAAGATTTAGAAGAAGGTAGTTTTATTTTAAAAAAAGTAATTTCATAATTTCTAATTTGTAAAATCAAATAAAATTAGAATTGTATTTTAATATGTGCTATTTTTATGTCTCAATATCAAATTCAACACAGCTTAAGGGGATATGGACTATTTATAGGGATATATGTTGGAGGTAATTTATGAAATTATTTTTTATAAGACATGGACAAACAGACTGGAATGTAAAAGGGAAAATACAAGGAAGTTGTGATATTGAACTTAATGATACTGGTATTATCCAAGCAGAAAAATTAAGTAATAAGGTATTAGAAAATAAATATAAATTTACAAAAATCTATTCAAGTCCACAAAGAAGAGCAGTTAAAACAGCAGAAATTTTGAGCAAGGCTACTAATGTGGAATATATATCAATACAAGGATTAGAGGAAATTAATCTTGGAGAATGGGAAGGATTATCATGGATTGAAGTCAAAGAAAAATATCCAATAGAATATGAAAAATGGTATGCAAATAGAAGATATGCTAAACCTCCAAAAGGGGAATCATATCAGGATATGTTACAGCGTGTTTTGACTTCAATACATAAGATTGTAAATGAGAATTGTGATAATGCTGTAATTGTAACTCATAGTGCTGTAATTATGTGTATACAATGTTATTTAACCAACACCCCTTTTGATGAAATGACTAAATTTAAAACAAATAATACTTCAATTACAGAAATAGATGGTGATTCATTAATAAGGTAAAAGAAGAAAGAATTATTAAGTTTATAACCACTATTCATGAAAACAAATAGCAAATTACAAATTTTGAAAGGAAGATTAAAATGAGACTGGATGGCATTGGAATATTCGTAAATGATATGAAGATTATGGTTGAGTTTTATAAAAATATTCTTGGATTTGAAATAGAGTGGGATGGAAAAGAACCAAACGTAATGCTTAAAAAAGATGGGACATTGTTTATGTTTTATGGAAGAAATGATTTTGAAAAAATGACAAATAAGCGATTTAATTATGTTGGTGGTATCAATGGGCATTATGAAATTGCTTTAAGTGTACTAAAGTATAGTGATGTGGATTTAGTATATGGAGACATCATTTCTAAAGGAGCAGAATCAGTAATGGAACCAACAACGGAACCTTGGGGACAAAGAACGTGTTATATTGCAGATCCTGAAGGAAATCTTATTGAGATTGGTTCATTTAATGAGTAAATTCTGATTGGCTTGTTTTGGTTAATTTAGACTTTACTTAGTATATTATTAAAGAAATTAGATTATGTAAAATAAAGATTATTTATATTTTACTTACAAAGCTTAAAGGAGATTTATAATGGAAGAATTAAAAGTAATTTTAGAAAAATTTGCACAGTCTGGTTGGGACTTAATTGCTATTCCTTCAAAAGCATATCTTGATGGAAATGGGGCAAAGGAAGAATTAATTAAAGCAATAGAACAAGCAGATAAAGAATGCGGGAACTGTGGTTGTGAGCTTGATCCTTTATATAAAAAGTGTATTGAATTAAAAGAAGTATTGTAATTACATGAATTATTACATTAAAACACAAGAGAAATATATTGATGTTGAAAGGAGATAAGTTCATGAGAGAGAACTTACAGATAAATGCAGACAGATTTTTAGGCTTTGCTGATATTTATGATAGTGTAAGACCTAAATGTCCAGAAAAAGTTAAAGAAATATTACTACGATATTTAGGAAAGAATCCCTATATTGTTGTGGACTTAGGTTGTGGTACAGGTCTTTCCACAATAATCTGGAGTGATATAAGCAATAAGGTAATTGGTATAGAACCAAGTAACGACATGATTAAATTAGCAAGAGAAAAGGCTTTTGATTTAGATAATGTTAATTTTGTTTCTGCATTTTCAGACAATACCGGGTTAGAAGATAGTTCAGTAGATATTATTACATGTTCTCAATCATTTCATTGGATGAATCCAGAAAGTACATTAAATGAGGTGGCAAGAATATTAAAGAAAGGTGGCATTTTTGCAGTTTATGATTGTGACTGGCCACCAGTATGTAATTGGGAAGCGGAAGCTGAATATAACAAACTTTTTGATAAAGTAAAGGAAATTGAGTCCACATATTCGAACGTTAAAGATAGTTTTATAAAATGGGACAAAGAAAATCATCTTTCTAATATTAAAAATAGTATGAATTTCCGTTATGTAAGAGAAATAGTTTTTTCAAATACTGAAATTTGTAATGCACAAAGATTTATTGAAATTGCTTTAAGTCAAGGAGGACTTCAGTCTATTATTAAAGCAAATATAGATGAAATAAGTCCATTTATATCATCGTTTAAAGAGAAAATTATTAATACTTTTGATAACAATGAATTTAAAATAGATTTCTGCTACCGTATGAGGATAGGAATTAAATAGAATTGGAATGTTTATAAGATTTTTTGAAAGAGGGGATTAATTTTTATGGCTTCATGGATGATTCATTTTAGAGTCGCAGATGGTATTAAAGATAGTATTAGAAATGTTGATATAGAAAAATTTATTGTAGGAAATATTGCACCAGACTGTGGTGAATGGAGCAAAGATGGAAAAATATTAAATCCTCCCAAATATATTACACATTGGAAAAATGTGAAAAATAAGAAGACAAGTCTAAAAAATGAATTTTTCTTAAAGTATCTTTCGTGTGGTGAAATGAATAGTTATAAATCTTTTTATTTAGGTTATTATGTCCATTTATTAACGGATATTTTATGGAAAAAGATTATATATACTCCAACAAAGGAAAAATATTTATATAAATTTGATAATATAAATAAACTAAATAGGAATATTAAAGCTGATTTGGCATGTATTGATCACATGTTTTTTAGAGATAATGCATTTGAAACTTTTAAAATGTTTTCGCATATCAAGAGTTTTCCAAATGTGTATCTTGATTATTATTCAGAAAAAGCAATTGAGAATAAAATTATTGAAATATCAAATTATTATACTAATTTTAATGGAAATTTAAATAGAGAATATCAGTTTTTAAATAAGGAACAAGCAGATAAATTTGTTGCACAGGCAATTAGTGAAATAAAAGAGGATTTAATTGTAAAAGGCATAATATAAATTAATTCAAATGCTCTGCAAATAAAATAAAAGTTTTTTAATGGGGGAATAAGTTTGAAAGTCAATAAAATATTTATTGTCTTTATAGCAATATTTTTGGTTCTAATAGGAGTAGGTTCAAATGTTATTAAAAATAAGGAAAATAAAATAGTAGTTGAAAAACAGGTTAATGGAACAGATGAATATGAACTTTACAGTGAAATTATGAGTAGCAAAGAAGTTCAAAATGCAAGAGATATTCTTAGTAGCATTAAGTGGGAAAATGCAACAGTAAATATGGTGCGTAATGCTGATTATGTATTTCATTTTGAAGATACTAGGGAAAAACAAAAGACAAATGGATTAATTTATGCACTATGGATAAGTCCTGATAAAGATAAAATAGAACTTGTCATAGATAGCGAAGTTAAGTATGTTCAATTAGACAAAGAAAAGTCTGAAAAGTTTTTTAAGATAATTACAGGTAAGAATTTGAGCGAGACTTAATAAGTCGCAACATAATGAATAGTTATCTTATACTGTATAGTAATGTTTACAAATGTAGTGGCGATTTTTGAGATTAATATAATACGTTGGAGGTTATTTATGGCTGAAGTTACACGATTAATAAAATATGAAGAATTAGATGAATTATTGCATTTGTATAGGCAATTACATCCTGATGATCCAGATGTCTATGAAAATAAAGATTTAAAGGATATATGGTATTCAATATATAATAATCCAAATCTTTATTATATTGTAGTTGAAGTAGACGGCAAAATAGTTTCATCTTGCAATATATCTATAATAAAAAATCTTACTAGAAATGTACGACCATATGGATTAATAGAAAATGTTATTACTGATTCTAATTATAGAAAAAAAGGACATGCTACAAAGGCTTTAAATATGGCAGTAAATATAGCAGAAGATAATAATTGCTATAAAGTAATGCTTTTAACAGGCTCAAAGAAAGAAGAAACATTAAAATTTTATGAGCAGGCAGGTTTTTCAAGAGGAATAAAAACTGGGTTTATTAAGAATTTATAATATAATTGAATTGAGAGATGTAGGCTGTTAAGGTTAAATAAGTTATGCAACGCAAAATAAATTGTTAATTGAAGTTATTATCAGAAAAATAAAGGAGGATGCCATTAATGGGAAAAATTTTATGCTTTATTTATGATGGTATGGTCGATTTTGAAATGACATTAGCCTGTAGTTTATTAGATAAAGAGGTATTTCCGATTGCCTATGAAATTAAAGTTATAAAAAGCAAATCAGGTATGTGCTATTATCCTATATCTATTGTTAAAGAAGCATTGGAATATACAGATGTTGATGGTTTGATTATACCAGGGGGATATAATGATGAACAAAGAAATGAGCTAACAGAACTCATAAATGAACTAAATAACCAAGGTAAACTATTAGCTGCAATATGTGCAGGACCACAATATTTAGCTAGGGCAGGAGTATTAAAAGGTAAAAAATATACAACTACTTTAACTGAAGATAACCTTAAGGAATATTTTCCAATGGTATCAGAAAACCCATTTCCAAGGGATACATATATAAATGAAAATGTTGTAAGAGATAGCAATATAATTACAGCTGTAGGGAATGCCTTTGTAGATTTTTCTATAGAAATACTTGACTACTTTGGTAACTTTAAAGATGAAGAAGAAAAGAAAAAATGTGCTAGTCATTATAAAGGTTTAAATTAATAGCTATTTATTTTGGGTTACAGACGAGCGTAAGAATGGTTATGAAGAGAATTTTATTGAATGAAAAGTTTGATTTTCGAAAAAATAAAAAAGATGAATTAGTAAATACTATGAAAGATACATTAATTAATATAAGAAGCAGAATAAAGTCACTGGAAGTTTTGAGTTAAGTATAAATTCGGCTAATGAAGCGTCATCAGTAGTAATTAATGATAGCTCTATATTACATTCAATTTATCCCTAGAGGAATAACAACTACTCGAGGGACAGTAGAACCAAGTTCAAAGACTTTTATATGGAATATATTACATTTAATGTATATTGTAATAGATATAAGATAGGGGGATAGAGCAGATGGACAAACAATATTTTATAAAAACTGCAGAGGACTTTCTTGAGCGTTCACAAGATAACTATATAACAAATGAAATAGCTATTTCGGAAAATGTTATAGGAATGAAAATTTTTGAAGCTCCAATTTTAGCATTTGGTTCTGTGGATGATGAGTACTTTACATTATTGAAACAACCATCAGCAATTGGGAAACACTTCATGCTTCCAAAAGAATGGTTACCACAATCCAAGACTGTTATATCATTTTTTTTACCGTTTAGTGAAGCAGTTAAAAAAGGAAATAGAAGGAATATGTCATGGCCTACGGAAGAATGGCTTCATGGGCGCATTGAAGGTCAGAGTTTGTTAAATAAGTTGTGCATACATTTAAAGTCTGAATTGACGAATGCAGGATATAATAGTGTTGTACCTACTTTAGATGAAAGATTCTGGTCGAATGCTAATAATCCAAATCATGAAGAAAAATTTACAAGCAACTGGTCTGAAAGACATGCTGCCTTTATATGTGGACTTGGAACATTCGGGCTTTCTAAAGGACTTATAACCCCAAAAGGTATATCTGGAAGATTTGGTAGTATCATTACAGAATTATATTTATCACCTGATAAAAGACAATACGAGAATATATATGAATACTGTTCAATGTGTGGTAAATGCGTAAAAAATTGTCCAGCCAATGCAATATCCACAAAAAATGGAAAAAATCATATTATATGTTCTGAATTTTTGGACAAGACAATGGAAAAACATAAACCCAGATATGGTTGTGGAAAATGTCAGATAGATGTACCTTGTGAATCTAGAATACCTAAACAGCATAATGTAAAATGAATATTATATTTTTATTAATTAGTATGAATCTTTTCTATATTATAAACCAATAAAAATAAATAGCAAACTGTAAAATCGTATTATTCAGGAGATTGAATTTACGATTTTTTGGTGTGCAATTTTCGTATTTCACGCAGTAAATTTAGAAAATGTTCTTTGAAAATTGAATAATATGATAAATAAAATAATAGTTGTATCAAAAATGTGTTATAATATCCCAATATGGCTGAGGTAATAAAATGAAAGGAGTATGAAATATGGATGAACTGTATTTAATGCAATTAGATTATTTATTAAGGCTCTGCATTGCTGCAATATGTGGGATGGCTATTGGATATGAAAGAAAAAATCGAATGAAAGAGGCTGGAATTAGAACACATTTTATTGTTGCTATAGGGGCAGCACTTATAATGATTATATCAAAATATGGATTCCAAGATCAGATAGGATGGCCGAATATGTCTCTTGATCCATCACGTATAGCTGCTCAAGTTGTCACAGGAGTTGGATTCCTTGGGGCAGGGATAATTTTTATGCAAAAGCAAACAATAGTAGGATTAACAACTGCAGCAGGAGTTTGGGCTACAGCAGCTATAGGGTTGGCTATAGGTTCTGGGCTCTATTTCGTTGGAATAGCAGCTACTACCATTACTATATTGGGACAAATACTTTTGCATGGTAAAATTAGATTTTTATCATCTCCAAAGACAGAAACATTAACGTTACAAATTGTGGATGAGCCAGATGCTATTAAATTTCTTCAAGAAATCTTTGAAGATAATGAGATAACTATAATTAATTTAAAGAGCAAGAGAGATGAAAAATCCGCATTAATAGATGTGAAAGTTGTGATAAGAATATACGAATCATTTAATATAACTAAATTCTTAAATATATTGCAAAGTAAAGATTTTATAAGGTCTTTAGAATTTTAAGGGGAAATAAGTTATACTAATAAAGAATAAATTTAATAAAAGCAATGGCTATAAAAATACTGTATTATTCAAAAAAATGAATTTACAGTGTTTTTTATTTAGCAGTACTAAGATAAGCTCCTATAAAGAGGAGCCTACAACTTTGGTAAGTAATTTAAGGAAATTGTCTTTAGCAAGTATATTATAGGTAAAAGCTAAAAGAAATATACTAGTAAAATCATGAAAAATTAATTCGCAATATGTAAATTGACGTAGCAAATTATAAAAATATTCCTTGAAAATTGAAGAATGCGTTTTTTACAATTTATGTTATAATCAAAATATAAAAGTAGAATAGAATTAAGTTATATTAAGGAGAATTGTTTTTATGAATAGTTTGTTTTTAGGATTTATAGCATGCTTTATATCATATTTAATAGTTGATTTTCTTGGTAGAAAATTAGACATAGAAAGACGAATAAATCGTACTAAAAGCATGCGAATCAGTGTGCTCTTAATTGTTGTTCTATTTAATATTATTAGTGTATCACTTGTTGAAAGTTTTGCTACAAGAGAATACCAATTTTTGCTTAAGTCTTTTTTGGCTGGAGCAACATTATACTTTATTGTTTTTATATTACCAATTAGTAATAGGAAAAATAAATTGTAATATTTATTGAATAATGCGATATTAACAATATATGTTATAATAAAAAATATATTATTAAGAGGATGTAAAGTTTATGATTTATAAATATTGTGCTAAATGTCATGAATTACAAGCATGATAATGGTTACAACAGAAAAAGAAGAAAAAGATGATAACTCATAATAGAAAAAGAAGTCAAATTATTTGGGGGAAATATTACTTATAACACAAACTAAAAGAGGGGGGCAATATAGGTATGAAACAGCACTGGTGTGGGCCTAACGGAGCAATTGATTCAAAATGGATATGGCGCTTATAACCTTTAATTAATCTTTTCATATTTTAGATAGATTAGACCTTGAAGATATAAAAAAAATGCTAAAATTCTATATTTTTAGCACTCTATTTTAGGTAGATTAGGTAGAAATCCTTAGTCTGCCTTTATGTTTTTTAATTACAAATTTACAAGATATATTTATTTGACAAGAATCTGACAAAATTTGATAGTATTATAATATATAGAGGTGAAAACAATGAGATATTTAACAATAACTGATGTATTTATAAAAAGAAATAAAATAAATGGAAGAATAATAGATATTAATAAATTAAAAGAAAATATTTCAGATTATAGGATATGGTTAGAAAAAACTCACAGAAGGGATAAAATAGAAAACTATGAGGAATTCTTACAAGTACACTAATTATTTTTAAAGAGCAGTAGCAAGGAGAAATCTAACTACTGCTTTATTTTCTATAATTATAATATGATATAATTGTAAATTAAGATTTACCAGAGAAATATGGATAAATAAATAATGGAGAGAAGTTTTATGATTTTACAAATATATATTTTTTATGACAAGTTACAAATAAGACATATTGTATTTTATAGCGCAATATGATATTATTATTTTGCGAGTTACAATATCGAAAATGTGTAACTTGTAGCGTTGATTTTGAAGTTTAAAGGAGGATTTTTTATGCGTAATTTTATAAGCAGAGCGGTCCGGCTTGAATCATTCGGGGGGCCTGAGGTTCTCAATGTCTGCGAAGTACCAGTGCCACAGGCCGGCTCTGGGCAGATTCGAGTGCGTGTCACCGAGGCCGGACTGAACCCGATGGACTGGTTCATGACCTCAGATGCAGACACCGCCACTCGTTTTGGCTTGAGTCTGCCATGTGGGTTTGGAACCGACTATGCCGGAATTGTGGACCAGGTCGGTGATGGTGTGACTGAGTTTGCGGTCGGTGACCGCGTGTTCGGTGGCGCCCTTTCCCGCACGGTAGCTACCTATGTAATAGTAGACGTGGCAGGGACAATCGCGGCGGGCGGCGACGCGCACCACACTCCAGACGGTGTCGACGATCGCACCGCCGCCACCCTTTCTATCGCGGGCTGCACCGCCTCTGCAGCCCTCGCCGTGGTTAACCCCGGCCAGGATGACACGATACTCATTGGCGGTGCAGGAGGAGGGGTCGGCGTGTTCGCTGTCCAGCTCGCTCGACTTGTAGGCGCGCGAGTGATCGGAACGGGATCGGCGACCTCGGCCGATGCTCTGCGGGCTCTCGGGGCCGAGCCGGTAACCTATGGGGACGGCATGGTCGACCGGGTTCGCGCCATGGCTCCTGACGGTATCACTGCAGCGATCGACCTATACGGGACAGACACGATGCAGGCAGCACGAGAACTTGGCGTTCCGGACGAGCGCATAACCACCATCGCCGCACAGGTCGACGGGATCACGCCGGCAAGCGGCGCTAACGTCGCCCCTGGCGCAATAGAAGAGATTGCTCGCTTGGTAGCTACGGACCAGCTCCATGTGCCAATCGCAGCAAGTTTCCCGATGGAGCAGATCCGCGCTGCGGTTGAGCTTCAAGCCGGCCGTCACGTGCACGGTAAGATAGTCATCGACATCTAGGTGCTGTTACACAGCTTTGTCGTTGTTAGCTTGGCTGGCAAGATCATTGTTATGGTCATCCATATAAAGTTAGTTTAGATAAGTTTAATGTTAAGAATATTAATGTATTTAGAACCGATTTAGAAGGGATAATAATAGCTATATCAAATGGAATAGAGATAACATTTAATGTAAGTCAGCTTTATAAGAGCTCTAATAAAACTGGGGATTTAAAGAAAAACTAAACATTATATTTAAGATAAATATGAAACTAGGAATTTATTTCCTAGTTTCATTTGTTGTGCGCCCAGCATGGGCGCAATCTAACTGGTGAAAGTTCTGAGCGGGTTGATAGTGCCAAGAGCAAGGGTGTCCTCGGCGATGCGGAATCTAAAGGAAGCTCGAGGCAAACTTCTGGTCTGACGAACAAGGCATATATATGTGGGGTAAAGTCGCAACACAAACTAAAGCCCTAAACTGGAGTAAATGCAGTAGATATATGGAAGGAAAGATTACGTTCTTTAACTATCAATAACCGTATTAAAATTACAGCAAACAAAAGCTTGTAGTTGCTACATTAAAGAATTAATTAAAAAATGTAATATTTACAATCTATGCTATAATATACCTAGATGGTAAATTAGCATGAATTAACCCGTTATGGGAGGGGGATTCTTATGAGCAAGATTTTAATACTGGGTGGAAGTGGACTTATAGGAACAGCAGTAATAAATGAGATGACTCAATATAATCAATTTGATGTTTATTCAACTTATTTTCAAAATCCAATACTGTTGAACCAAGGTAAAGGCTTTAAACTCGATATTCAAGATGAAGATAAAATAAGTAGTATATTGCATAACTTAAAGCCTCAAATTATAATTTCATGTTTAAGAGGAAATTTTAAGAAACAGCTAATTTTACATATAAAAGCTGCTGAATATTTAAGGGAGAATGGTGGTAGCTTATACTTTTTCTCTACTGCAAATGTCTTTGATAATGATTTAAGTAGGCCTCATTATGAAGATGATTCACCAACTTCTAAAACTAATTATGGACAATATAAAATAGAATGCGAGAAAAAAATATCGGAAATATTATATGGTGATGCTTGTATATTAAGAATTCCTCAAGTTTTTGGGAAAAGTTCTTTAAGAATGAATGAACTATTAAATTCACTTAATAACAATAAAGAAATTACTGTATATCCAAAACTTTATAATAATACAAATACTGATATTATGATAGCGAAACAATTATGCTACATAATAAATAGCGGCTTAAAGGGTATTTTTCATTTAGGATCAGAGGATGTAGTTAATTATAAAAATTTTTATGAAGAATTAATAACAGAATTGAGGTTTAGAAATGTAATAATTAAAGAGAATTTTGATGAAGAAGGATATTTTGCACTCTTATCAAAAAGGATAAATAAATTTCCGAAACAATTAAGGCTTACTAATAAATCAGTAATCAAGTATTTAATTAATTGATACTAAGAATATGTTTTTGTGTATTACGAATTATTCTTAAAAAAGTAAGGGTAATGTATAGCGTGCTAATTATACAATTTTAGCAAGTAGAATGAAAGGAAACATTATGAAAACAAAATTTATGTTAATAATATCAATCCTTCTATTGGTGGTAGCAAGTATCCTTTTATGGAAAGGTAGTAACAATGAAATTATAACTGCTTTATTGATGATTTCAATGATATTAAATCTTATTAGAGGATTTGTTAATTTATGGAATGAGCGAAAATTAAAATAAATTATGTTAGCTTAAGGAGATGATAAATAGTGATTATTGGCTTTGTTATGTCGGGAATATTTGGATTGCTTTTTTAGTGTGGCTTATATATTTTTTCAAAAATGTACATCTTACTCCTGAAAAGGCCTTTGATAAATATAAAAAATAATAATTGAAGGAGAATTTAATATGAAATATTGTTTTAAAAAGGAAGATGTACCTTCATTAGAAGAATCAAAAATGTTATTAAAGGAAGCCGAAGATTTAAATCCAGGGCCTTGGGTAATGCATTCTATGTATGTAGCAGAAGGAGCAAAACTTATAGCAGAGCAAACAGAAAATCTAAATCCTGAAGTTGCATATGTTTTGGGAATGTTACATGACATAGGAAGAAGAGAAGGTGTACATGCTATGAGACATGGATTAGATGGATATAGATATGCAATTAGTAATGGATATGAGTTAGTAGCCCAAATTTGTTTAAGCCATACAGCATTTAAATATAATAATGAAGTTGTTGTTGTAGGAAGATGGGATGGTACTATTGAAGAATACAATTTTGTAAAAGATTATCTATCGCGTATAGAGGAAACAGACTATGATAAATTAATAAAGTTATGTGATTATCTAGCGCTACCAAGTGGATTTATATTGATAGAGAAAAGAATTGTTGATATAGCACTAAGAGGAGGAATTAATGAATATGCAATTCCAAGATGGGAATCAACTTTTGAAATTAAAGATTATTTTGAAGAGAAAATAAGAAAATCTATTTATAGTTTGCTACCAAATGTGAAAGAAAATACGTTTGGATTTTAAAAATTAAAAGGAATTAATGGCAAGATTAATTAAAAGGAAGAATTAAATAATTTTAGGAGGCTATATTATGGGTGATTGGAGTTCAGTACAATATTTAATGTTTAAAAATGAAAGAACACAATCAGCAATTGACTTGGCTAATCGTATTTTTATCGATAATCCTAAAAAGATTATTGATATAGGATGTGGTCCAGGAAATAGTAGTCAGGTTTTAGCCAAGAGATTTCCAAATGCATACATTCTTGGGGTTGATAATTCTGCAAATATGGTTGAGGCAGCAAAAACAGATTATCCTAATCTTGATTTTAAGATTTGTGATGTAAATAAAGATTTATCAATTCTTGATAATGATTTTGATGTTGTTTTTTCAAATGCTTGCATTCAGTGGATACCAAATCATAATCAACTTTTGAAGAAGATGCTTGGGTTATTAAAACCAGGAGGAATACTTGCTATACAAACGCCAATGAATTATAATGAGCCAATTCATAAAATTATTGGAGAGGTTTCAGAAAGTGAAAAATGGAAATCAGAGTTTAGTAATCCTAGAATTTTTTACAATTTAACACAAAGCGAATATTTTGATTTACTATCAGAAATTTCATCTGAATTTTCTATGTGGGAAACTACATATTGCCACAAGTTAAAATCCCACGAAGACATTATGGAATGGTATCGTGGTACAGGATTAAGACCATATTTAAATGTTTTATCAGATAAAAAAAAGAAGGATTTTGAGAAAGATATTTTTGACAGAGTTAAGACAGAATATCCAAAACAGAAAAATGGAAGTGTTATTTTTAGGTTCCCAAGGTTCTTTTTTATAGCAACATCAAAAGGTGCTTCTTAATGAAGAAAAGTTTTTATCTAAAAATTTATCTGGGTATGATGAATAGTGCGGAAAGGTGAGATGTAAATTAATTCCGTTTATATGGTAGGTGTAATATTAGAGAAGCCATTATGCAAAATAATAGTCAAAATAAAAATGACTATTTCATTATCTTTGAAAATCAACATGATTTTGTATTATAAATTAAAAGGTAGTCTAAATTTAAATAAAATTAGACTACCTTTTTGGTATATATATGGATAATTTATAGATAGACAAACTATTCATTGGGCTTATATATAGAATAATTACCTAAAATTATTTTTGAAATAGGGTATTAAATTCACTCGGATCTATTACTAAAGTCTTATTGGTATGGTAAATAACCATACCAGGTTTTGCTCCATTTGGTTTCTTTAATTCTTTAACCTTTGTATAATCGACAGGTAACTTTGAAGACTCTTTTCCTTTACTGTAGAAACCGGCAATTATTGCAGCTTCTTCAAGGGTCTTATCGGGAACCTCGAAAGAGCAGACAATAACATGTGAACCAGGTATATCTTTTGCATGAAGCCAAAGATGATTTTTATTAGCAAACTTTAAACTTAAATATTCATTTTGTAAGTTATTTTTTCCAACATATATGTCAATACCATCACTTGAAACAAAATGATGTGGCTTGGATGCCTTATTTTGTTTAGAATTTTTATTATTTTTTCTATAACGAATATACCCTGTCTCAATTAATTCATTTTTTATATCATCAATTTCAGTATAGCTTTCTGCATTTAGGATATTAGTAAGCACGGAATTAAGATAAGCTATTTCATCCGAATTTTTTTCAAGTTGCAGTTTAGCATACTCTTCTGAAATCTTAAGTTTATTATATTTCTTATAATAATATTGAACATTTTCAGAAGGAGTTTTTGTTGAGTTTAAAGAAATTTTTACATATTCTTCTTCAGTTTCATTATAGAAATTAAGCAATGTACATTCAGTATCGCCTTTTTTTATTGTATAAATGTAGGAAGTTAAAAGATCTCCCTTTATTTTAAAAGAATCTTTTTCAGAGCATTCCTTAAGTGTTTCATTGAGTATTCTTAGTTTCTTATTGCATCTTTCAATATTAGTATGAAGAAGCTTTTGCAAATCAGTAGATTTATTTTGAAGTCTATCCTGCTTATCCTTCTTTTCATAAAATGCATCCATTAAAGTGTTTGGATCGCCGTATGGTATTGATAAAAAATTTTCTTCTAAAGAATTCAATTTTAACGAATAAAAGTCTTTAACAATACCAGTTTTAGTTGTATATATATTATAAGAAATATTTTCATTTAAATTTGTTATGAGCTTTTTGAAATCATCACAAATTTCCTGTATTGTAGGTGATGCGTTACATTTTACAATTTTGTAAAATAAATCTGTAGATAATAGTTTACTTATTCCAGTAAAACAATTAAAATAAAATTTGTCATCAAAAATAATAGAATTTTTGTTTACAAAAGAATTTAATTCTTCAAATGTAGTAGAAAAAGGATTTAATTTAGTAGATGCTGGTGGATAAACAAAATTAACACCTGGATATAGAACTCTATAGCTGTTTATATCAGGAGTGATATGTTTAATAGATTCCATTACTTTATTATCTCTATTTCTAACTAAAGTAATGTTAGAATGGCGTCCCATAATTTCGATAATTAGAGAGTACACACTATCAAAACCTAGTTCATCTCTATTTTCAATTTCCATAATTAAAATTCTATCATTATCTTTTTGTGTAAGTTTTGTAATCCTTCCTCCAAGTATGTATTTTCTAAGAACCATTAAATACATAGGAGCTTTAATAGGATTTTCTTTTGTACTATTTGTTAAGTGAATTCTAGCAAATCTAGGTGATGATGAAATTAATAGTTTTAAATTTTTACGATCTTTTCTTAAGGTTAAAATTATTTCATCCTTTTCAGGTTGATTTATCTTATCTATTTTAGAATTTAATATTGATTTTTCTAAATCATTTATTAAACTATATAAGTAGATACCATCTAATGCCATATTATGTCATCCTTTCTTAGTGTAACTAAGAATAGTATAACATTATAACTATATAATTATCAATTATCAGCAAAATGTGAAGGCTGAAGTGATTACATAAAAAATTTGAGAAACTATCGAAAAAGTGCAAATATATGTATATAATAATATATGTAGTAAAAACATGTTATTTAAAGGAAGTTGTATATATGTTCTAATCGACAATATATACAATAATTAGTAGTAAATAATAAAATTATATTTAAGTTTCTTAAAATAAGTATTTATTTAAGGATGTAGAAGTTTAATTAAAATATATATTTACAATTTAAAAAATGAATTAAATGGACAATAAGCTGCTTTATATTGATAAGGTATAAAGTGTTTTAAAGCTAATAATGCGCTTAGAACTTTCCTTAGGTGCTGTTATAAAAAATATATAAAAAATAATCTAATTTAGGAGGAAGTTAAATGGACTTTTATAAAATGCAGGGGGCAGGAAATGATTTTGTATTTGTTGAAGATTTTGATAATAAAATCGAAGATGAATGCAAGCTTGCTGTAAAATTGTGCGATAGGCATTTTGGAATTGGCGCTGATGGGTTAGTTATTGTAAGAAAATCAGAAGTGGCAAACGCAAAGATGGTTATTATAAATGCAGATGGATCAAGAGCTAATATGTGTGGAAATGCAATAAGGTGTTTTGGAAAATATGTATTTGAGCATAAAATAGCAGATGGCACTAGATTTTCAGTGGAAACTGGAGATGGGATTAAGGAAATAGAAATAATATTAGAAAATAATAAAGTTATATATGTAAGAGTTTACATGGGGAAACCATCTTACAATGGATGTGATATACCATTAAATAATATGGAAAGTCTTATAGAGAAAGAAATTACTGTTAATGGTAGAACATATATTATGACTACTGTATTAATGGGAGTTCCTCACACGATTATTTTTGAGGATGACAGAGAATATGGCGTTGCCAGCGAAGGAGCTAAAATAGAGAAGCTTGATATATTTAAAGAAGGAAGTAATGTAAATTTTGTAAAGATAGTTGATAAGATTCATATAAGAGTTAATACATGGGAAAGAGGGGCGGGTGCAACTCTTGCATGTGGTACAGGATGTAGTGCATCTGTAGTAGTAGCTAAGAAATTTGGACTTGTAGATAAAGATAAAGAAATTTATGTTAAAGCGCCAGGTGGTGAATTAATTATAGAAGTTTTAGGGGACGATGTATACATGAAAGGTCCTGCAGAAGTATCATTTGAAGGAAAGACAACTTTGTAACAATTGTAGTAGATGAGGGAATAAGAAATGAAATTATCAAAGGGTAAGTGTTGGAGCATATTAGTTTTCGTTGTATTATCTCTGTTTGCACTTGGATGTTCAGCTCAAAAAGGAGAAACTCCTAGTAAAACAGAGCAGATTAATTTAAATTTAGGGGCTGTATTAAAAAGTGAAGATGGGGCGTATAAATTATATAATTATGAAGGCGGAAAGTATGGAAATGCGAAAAGTAATAATATTATTTTAACTTACGATAAAAGCAGTTCAAACTATATTACCGTTGAAAATGGTAAAGATTATGTAGTAAGTGCTAAAAATAAATTTGAAATTAAAGATTCAAGCTATAGCGAACTAAAATTATCAAAAGGTGGGAAGTATATATCTTATTTTATAGATGATGATGGGCTTAAATTAAAAGTATTCGATACAAGTCAAAATAAACAAATAGATATTAAATCCAATGTTTCTATATCTGGAACTTTATATGATTGGTATGATACTGATACTTTAATTTATTATGGAGTTAGTGATGATGGAATAAATGGATTATTTACCTATAGCATAAAAGAAAATAAAGAAGAATTGCTTTATAACATAAAAGAGGGGTATTTGGCTTACTTAAAAGGTATTGATGATAATGTAGTATTTGTGCAGCTAACTTTGGAAAACAAGAAAGAATTAATGATGATAAATAAGCAGACAAAAGAAGTTAAGCTTTTATCAAAGGATATAGATGAGCTTACAGATATAGAGATATATAATGATAAATTATATTTTACTGGTAAAGCATCTAATAATGTTGATTCATTATATGAGATTGATGATAATAAATCTAAAAGATTAGTTTTTGATTTTCCTGCTGTAGTAAAAATAGAAAAAGGATTAGAAATAGATGATAGCGGGAATGTTTTATTTATAGGTGCAAATAAATTAAATGATACTGAGGAGCAAATTTATACATATACAAAGGATGGAAGTATAAGTTCCGTGTCGAAGAATTCAACGGACTATGCATTTATAGATTATAAAAGTTAATATATTAATTATAAATTTATTTTAAGGAGACGCTTATAGAAATATAAGTGTCTTTTCTTATGAGAAAATGTAACACAAATTTAACAATCTAAGTGAATACATTTATCATAAGTTTGAGAGAATTTAATTGAAAATATAACAAATAAGGATGGTGAAAACTATGACTCCAAAAGAATTGGCAAGAAAAACTATTAGAGATATTACTAAAAGAAGAGCTAAATCTGACCATGAATATTATGCCTATCAAAAAGAACAAAATGTTAGGAAATTAAGGAACTGGAGTGTAAGAGTTGGAGGATGCCGTTGGTAAAAATAAAACATAGCAGAAAATAAATTATGATTTAAAATATTAAGAGAGATGCTGCATTAATTAAATTAATGTGGCATTTTTTATAGCTGTCTAACTTTAAAGCCAAGTTATAACTTAATGAAATTACATATGCGTTCATTCAAGAAGTTATGAAATTGAATATAGAAGCAGGTAAACTGGATAAATACAAAAAAATATTACATATTCTAAGTTATTGTAATTGATATATAGATGTAGTATAATTGTTGATAATATCAACAAATTAGGAGGAGAGTATGAAGAAAGAAGAAGTAATTAGAAAAGAATTACGACTAATTATAAGAGAGTTAGGTCTGCTTAATCACAATTGTTTGAATTCAGAGTTAACCCTTGCACAGGCTCATATATTAAATTATCTAAAGCAAAACGGAAGTACTCCATTTAATGAATTGTTAATGCAGCTAGGAATTGATAAAGCTTCCCTTAGCAGAATACTCAATAATCTAGAAAATAAAAATTATATTGAGATGAAAAAATCTCAGAGTGATAAAAGAATGAAAGATGTTGAGATTTTACATTTAGGCATGGAGGCTATAATTGATGGAGATATTAAAGCAAATGAATATATTAATGATATTTTACTTTTAGGAAGTAATGAAGAGGCGAATAATATTATGAAAGCATTTAAGAATTTTAGAATTCTAGCATTGAAAAATAATCTTATAAAAAATGACTCTAGAGTAACCATAGAAAGAATTGAAGCAAATTATATGGAGGATGCAATAAAACTAGCAACAGAAGTGTTTACTGATGAGCAAAATATACCTTCAGAATTAGTGCCAGTAAATGAAGAATTGAAACCAATGTGGTGGTGTGCTAGAGTCGGAGAGGACATTATTGGTGTAACGGCAGCTTGGAAGGAAAAAAACAAGTGGCACTGGGGGAGATTTGCAGTTGATAAAAGAGTGAGGGGCATAGGGATTGGCAATAAAATAGCTATGTTTTCGTTGCAGGAGATCTTTAATATTGGCGCAGATGAAATTTTTATTGAAGCAAGGGATATTACATTAAGGATGTTAGAAAAGCTTGGATGCGAAGTCGTTGGGGAAGCAGATGATTTTTACGGTGATTCAGTAACGCCTATAATAGTGAAAAAATGTATTTTCATGAATAAGTAACTTTGAAAATGCATGTATTTAAAGAAGAACAAATAAAAGTGGCATCTAAGAAGGATTTTCTAAGCTTTTCTAGAATTCAATTTTTAGAAGAGGTGAGTTTATATGAGAAGCAATGAGATAGAATTTATTGATTTAACTAACAAACAATATGAAGCACTAATTGAAACACAAATGGAAACCTACAAAAAAATATTAGATTTTTGCAAAGAAAATATAAATGATTTAGAAAAAATAAAAATAATAGATAATAAGATATTGGAAATAGAAGAAAAAACATTAACTGAACTTGAAAAGATAAGAGTTTATAATAAAATATTTATAGAATCAATTAAATAAAATTTATGTATTTACAGTCAACTGAAGTTTTTATAGCAGTAAAAAAATGTAACATTTTTGCTTAATTATAATATATTGAATAATTGGGTGATAATATGAGCAAAATTGGAGTAATCATAAAATGTATATTTAAATATAAGGATAAAAAATATAAAGTTGAAGATGTAATACCAGATTGCTTAGAAAAAGAAAAGGCAATGTTTTTATATAGAGATGGTAACTATTCAGATGATATTTATAGAGCTGGATTAATAAGAATAAGATATGGGGAAGAAGAAATTCCAAATTTGCCAAGAGAAAGTAAGGAAATAGAACTTGTAAATATAGAAGTAGAATGAAATTAGGATAGAAATAGAATAAAAATGGGGGTTGCTGTGGCAACCCTTTTTTAACTTTTTGTAAGTAGAAATTTAACAGAAAACATGGTAATTAGTTAATTATATAAAAATTTGTTATACAATTAGTTGGGAAAATGAGGAATTTCCAAGATTTATGCATTGAATAAATTAGAAGCATACGCTAACATAGAAATAATGGTTGTAAATAATTAACACAATTTCATATTAACATGATTATTTGAATAGAGGTACAAGAAATGAGTGCTATATTGGAAATTGAAGCAAGGATTTATGAAATGAGACAAGCATTATATGAAGTCATAGACAGAAAAAATAATTTATTAGATAGTGAAGTAATTACTGCGAGTAAAAAGCTTGATGAATTATTAAATGAATATAACAAGTTAACTAGAGAAGAGATAAAATAATTGCCTTGTAAAATATAAAATTGAATATAATAATTGGGAACTCTATTAAGGTGGGGTTCTTTTTTATGGAAATTGTAAAATTTTAAAGGAATTTAGTACTTTTTATATAATTATTTAATATAATATTTCATTTGAAATTTATTTATTTTACGCAAAGATAAAATATCGGAATTTAAAAACTTAAAGAGGAAAGTGAGGTGTAATAGGCAGAATGAATATTTTTTATTTAATAGAATTATTGTTGTCTGGCCTATTAAATTAAATGAATAACTCAGGTATATGTGGCTGGTTAGCTAGAGATGGGAAGTTTTATGAGTGTGGTGAATCTAAACACAATCTCTTAGCATCTAAATTAGAAAAAGATTTAAATCTAGAAATATTTGATGAAAGAAGAGCTATTTATCTTCATGATACAGCATTATTAGAGGCATTAGGATTTATTAAATTTACACAATCTACTTATGGATTAGTTGGAGAAGCTTATGATAATCAGTTCATGTTATTTTTCGGAAAAAGATTTTCTTACGAACAGCGTAAATGGATGGACGAAAATATATTAAAAATGTCATCAGGTCAAAGAGCAGAATGCCGACAGAGACTTATTGTAGGATATTAAAATATATATGTTGCAATTAGTATTTTACAAAGTACAATTGGCAATATCATTTGCAATCCTTATAAGATTTTTTGAATTGTGGAATTATTATTGCAACATATATATATAAATTTATTCTTAAAGTAAAATTAAAAAATAGAGATAGCGAAAAATCATAAGGAGAAAAGTAACGCTATCTCTATTTAAATTTAGGGATTAAAAAATATTATGTTTACATTATCAAGTATTACCAGAATATTTAATAATATTCATAGATTTAAATAAAGATCCAACAAAAATTTTAAATAGACAATAATGGATGAATTTTAAGAAAAACAGAGATAATGGAAGATTTTATACGGATAATATATTGAGAAGGCTTTACTATATTTTAATCAAGTGTTTAATATATAGTTATAATATGATAATATTTAATCAAACGTTTAATTAAAAATGAAAAGAAAGGTGATGTACAAAAGTTATGAAAGAAAAAATTAATGAAAATGCAGTAGCACAGCAAATTATGGATGCAGCTATACCTTTATTTGCTGTTAAAGGATATACAGGAGTATCTATAAGAGAACTTTCTAAGGAAGCAAGAGTCAATAGCGCATTAATTTCTTATTATTTTGGAGGTAAAAGCGAATTATATTCAAGTATTCTAAAAACTCAATTGGAACTTCTTGTAGCGGCTGTTAGCGTAGTCGAAAAAGAAAAACTTTCACCTATAGAAGAGATTTATTTATTTTCAGAAAAGCTTTGCTCACTTCATAAGAAATATCCTTATTTGATTCGTATAGTCCTAGGTGAAATTGTAAATCCGACATTTTGTTATGACAGTGTTGTAAAAGTAGGAATTGAAAACATAAATCACGCACTTAAAGATTGTATACAAAGAGGTATGAATTCTGGGGAAATAAGAAATGACATTGATCCAGCTGCTACAGCTGTTTCATTGGTTGGAATGATTAATTTTTACTTTTTGACTTTCCCTTTAAGTCAAGAACTTTTTATGGAAAAAGGGAAGGCAATAAACCATTATATTAAGGAATCAATTGAGCAGTATTTACATGGTATTTTAATGCATTAGGGAAAAAAGAGAATTTTGAAGTGTTAAAGGGGTGAATTAAATGAAACTTAAGGTAAAAAGAATACTTTTATTTTTGGTAGGAGTATTAGTTATAGGTATCGGGGGTTTTCAAATTATAAAAATGAATTCCAAGAAAGAAACAATAGAAGTCCCACCTCCAATTGTAAGAACACTTAAAGTTGCAGCTTCAAATAAAGATTCGGAATATGTGTATGCTGGAGCAGTTAAATCTAAATATGAAAATCAATTAGCATTTCAAGTTGGGGGAAAGATTATAAAGAAAAACGTGGAAGTTGGTGACAGGGTAGAAGAAGGAACAGTGATCATGGAAGTAGATTCTGAAAATATGGAGGAAACAGTAAAAAATGCTGAGGCCTCTGTTTCGGCAGCAGAATCTAAATATAAACTAGCTGAAGATAATTTAAAACGCTATGAACAGCTTTATCAGGCTAAAGCTATAACTCAGGCAGAATATGATAATTATGTTAATATAGATGAAACTGCTAAGGATGCCTTGGATCAGGCAAATGCATTATATGATCAAAGTATGAATCAACTTGGTTATTGTAAGTTATATGCAGATAAATCTGGAGTAGTAAGCAGTGTTGATGCTGAAGAAGGACAAGTTGTTGCAGCTGGGCAAAAGATTGTCACTCTTGTTCAGAATAATGAATTAGAAGTTGAAATCAATGTTCCGGAGAATAGAATTGATAAATTAAAGAGTGCCAAAGAAATTGATGTGAGCTTTTGGGCATTACCAAGCATTAAGGTAAAAGGGTCTGTGCGCGAAATTTCGCCTGTAGCAAATGATGCTTCACGTACTTATAGAGTTAGAATAAGCCTTATAAATCCACCTTCTAGTATTAAAATAGGAATGTCCTCAAACGTTTCGATAAGTGAAGATAATTCAACAAGTAAAATATGGATACCTCTTACTGCTGTATATCAGCAGACTACAGCTCCTGCAGTATGGGTCGTTAACGAAAATAAAGTAAGCTTAAAAAATATCACATTAGGGGATTTCAGCAGTGATCAGATTACAGTAAGTGATGGACTAAGTGAAGGAGATGAGGTTGTAACTGCCGGTGTAACTAAATTGCGTGAAGGGCAGGAAGTAAGAGTAGGGAGTGATAGTTAGTGAAGCGTTTCAACTTAACAGAATGGTGTCTTAACAGAAAACAGCTTATATATTTTTTAGCTATTACAATAATTGTAGCCGGAATTTTTGTTTATCCCAAACTTGGAAGAAATGAAGACCCTGAGTTTACCATTCGTGAAATGTATATGACGGTAGCATGGCCTGGTGCAACTGCAAGTCAGGTTGAAGAGCAGATTACCGATAAAATAGAAAGGAAGCTGCAGGATACTCCTAATAAGGATTATATAAGAAGCTATTCAATGCCAGGGCAGGCAGTTATATTTATTGATTTAAAAGATGAGGTTCCTAGTGATAAAATTAGAGATACTTGGGTTGAAGTGAGAAATGAAATTAATGATATAAAAGGCACTCTGCCATCAAATATAGTTGGACCTAATTTTAATGACCGCTATGATGATGTATACGGATGTATTTATGCATTAACATCTGATGGCTATACCTATGAAGAAATGAGAGAAAAGGCAGAAAATGTAAGAAGATCTTTGCTAAATGTAAAAGATGTTAAAAAAGTAGAATTAATAGGAGTTCAGTCAGAAAAAATATTTATTCAGGTAGAAAATACTAAAATGGCACAGCTTGGGATAAGTCCAAATACAATCACAAGCACTTTGCAGGCGCAAAATTCTGTTATACCTGCAGGAATGATCCAAACGTCAACAGATAATGCATATCTTCGCGTAAGTGGTATGTTTGATGATGTGGATAATATCTCTAATCTGCCAATTAAAGCTGGAAGTCAAACTTTTCGTTTAGGAGATATCGCAAACATTACTCGTGGTTACTCTGATCCACCTGATCCTAAGATGTTCTTTAATGGAAAAGAAGCAATAGGAATTGCAATCTCTATGGAAAAGGGTGGTAATGTCTTAAATCTAGGTGAAAACTTAAATAAAGCATTATCTCAAGTTAAAAATGATTTACCTTTAGGGATGAATTTATATCAAGTGGCTGATCAGCCAGAAGCTGTTACAGATTCTATTAATGAGTTTTTAGAGACCTTTGTTTTGGCATTGGCAATAGTAATGCTGGTGAGCTTTGTAAGTCTTGGACTTAGAACTGGCTTGGTGGTGGCCTTATCAATCCCATTAGTTATTGCAGGAGTATTTGTTGCAATGTTCCTTTTGGGAATTCCACTGCACAAAGTATCTTTAGGTGCTCTGATAATTGCACTTGGACTTTTAGTTGATGATGCAATTATTGCAATTGAAATGATGTCAGTTAAACTTGAGCAGGGATGGGATAGGTTTAAGGCTGGCTGCTTTGCTTTTACTTCAACAGCCTTCCCAATGCTTACTGGTACACTTATTACCTGCTCTGCGTTTACTCCAGTAGGTTTTTCAAAGGGAACTGCATCTGAATACACAGGAAGTGTGTTTGCTGTTGTTACAATTGCATTGCTTTTCTCTTGGATTATTTCAGTTTGCTTTGTTCCAGTATTGGGATTTGATTTGATTAAAACTAAGCATAAGAAAAATGAAGAGGATAACGTATATGATACAAAATTTTATCGTGGATTTCGGGGCATTTTAAACTGGTGTTTAAATCACCGTAAACTCATATTAACGGCAACAATAATATTATTTGGTCTATCTGGCTTTTCACTTTCACATTATGTTCAGAAAGAATTTTTCCCAGCTGCAACAAGACCTGAACTTTTGATAGATATGACTTTGCCACAAGGTTCTTCTATTGCAGCAACTCAAGAAGCAGCTAATAATTTAGCAGAGGATTTAAAAGATGATAAAGATATCATTAATTACTCTTATTATGTAGGGATGGGTGCTCCACGTTTTGTATTATCTCTAGAACCTATCGCACAAAGCAGTAATGCTGCACAGTTTGTCATATTGACTAAAGATATCGCAGCAAGGGATAGAGTGAGTAAGGACGTTCAAAAATTATTTGATGAAGGATTTGAAAATGTTCAAAGTCATATAAAGGTTATTCAAAATGGACCACCTAGCAATTATCCGGTTATGCTTCGAGTTACAGGAAACGATAATGATAAGGTTCGTGAGATTGCAGGAAAAGTACGTGATACTATGGCGGCTGACCCTAATTTATACAATATTAATTTTGACTGGTTTGAAAAGATAAAAGGGATTTCTGTTGAAGTAGATCAGGATAAAGCAAGAATGCTTGGTATAGATAGTGCGCAGGTTTCTGCAGTTTTGCAGGGACAATTGTCAGGTACTACAGTATCTCAATTTAGACAGGAAGACAAAACAGTAGATATTATATTAAAAATGGATTCGGCAAACAGTCATGATTTAGGTTATATTAAGAATTTAAATATCACACTTCCAAGTGGCAGTTCTATTCCGTTAGATCAAATAGCTAAAATTAATTACAATGCTGAAGATGGTTTAATAGCAAGAAGGGATTTAAAACCTACTATTACGGTTCAAGCTGAAGTATTGCCAGGTACAACTGGAAATGATGCTTCCACAAATATATATAATCAGCTTGAAGACTTAAGAAATTCTCTTCCTGCTGGATATAGCATAGATATTGGAGGGGCATTAGAAAGAAGTGAAAAGGGATTAGCTCAGGTTAGAAATGTAGTTCCTTTCATGATAATTTTAATGATAATACTGTTAATGTTCCAACTTCAAAATGTACCTAAGATGGTAATGACATTGCTTACAGCACCTTTGGGATTAATTGGAGTTGCAATAGCTTTGCTTGCATTTAAGAGTCCAATGGGATTTGTTGTAGTACTTGGTATTTTAGCGTTAATGGGAATCATAATAAGAAATTCTGTTATTTTGGTAGATCAAATTACAAAACACGTTAAAGAAGGAGAGACCATAAGGGAGGCTATTATAGATTCAACTATTTTAAGATTTAGGCCTATAATGTTGACTGCTATAGCTGCAATTATGGGAATGATACCATTAATCAGAAATTCCTTTTGGGGACCAATGGCAGTAGCAATGAGTGGTGGTTTATTTGTTGCAACAATATTAACACTACTTGTACTACCTGTTATTTATGCCTCATGGTATAGAGTGGATAAGAGAACTAAAATGCCTTCAGATAGTCAGGCAGAAGAAAGTATTAATGAAAAGGAAATTGATGATAGTATTAGTGAGTTAGATAATAGACCTAATTAATATTTTAAGTGTAGTCATAATATCATGGCTACACTTTTTTTATTTTTTATATTCATAATAGGGCATTTGAATCGTAACACCTGTTTCATCAAATTTATAATTTGTATTTTCAAGAGGTGGCATGTTATGAACTAAATTCATTCCAACAGTGTAAAGTGCTTCAGCAGTTTCATTGGGATTTTGAATAACTGTACCAGCCATTAAACCTTTATCAATTAAATCTATAGCTTCAGGTATTCCATCAATTCCGAAAACAGGAATATATTTTGATTTATTACCAGTGTTATATCCATATCTTTGTAATGCTTTTATGCTACCTATCGCCATTGCATCATTGTTTGAAATTATTGCATCAAACTTACCATTATATCTTAAAAATAATAAGTCCATAGATTCTTTTGCACATGTTTCATCCCAAGAACAAGATTTTACCAGGATTTCTTGTGTTTTTATTCCAGAATCTTTAATTGTTGAAATTGAATAAGAGCTTCTTTCAAATGTTACGGTGATATTTTCGGGACCTTGAAACATTATGTATTGTAAGATATTATCATCATTTATATCTATAGCTTTTTTGTTAGAATTCCATTCGGAAACAATAAGATTTCCTTGTAAAATACCAGATTGTCTAGCATCTGTTGATATAACCAAAGATCTGCTATAGGATTGAATGGGTTTTGTATCGAATGGAACTGTATTAAATAAAATTAATGGTATATTTTTTTGTTTTGCTTTATCTACAACCGATGCTACTGTCTCTTGATTCAGATCAACTAAATTTACCAATAAAAGTTCATAGTCACTTTGTAGAATCGAATCTATAAGTGTATTTTGTATATTTTGATTTCTTGCACCATCAAAGAAGGTAAAATCAACATTACTTTTATTTTTATTTTGAATTTCTTCTAAGCCCTTTCGAACTAGAGAAATATAGGGATCATCGAAACTAAATAATACTACAGCAGTTTTAACAGGTTTTTCAGACGAGACTTGCGCGTTTACAGGCATATAATTATGAATATTATTCATTGATACTACAATTAGTATAATTATAATTAATATTCTTTTTAATATTTTCATTGCAATCCTCCAGATATATTTTACGAATTATAAATGTTTAGTATTATGTTTATCTTTTGACTTGAAAAATATTCTTTATAAAAATAAATTGGGAGCTCTAAAAAGTGAAATGGAAATTGCATTAGTTAAAATTAGTAAATCTTCAGGACTAAAACCATCTAGAAATGTCATTACTGCACTTGCCCAGCAATAATTTTATATAGTAGATATTCTGACTATTGAATTAAAAATATAAAAGCAAATTTATAGGCTAATACTATTTTTGTTTTATAAAATTAGTGATTTTAAGAATCTTTATTGAATAATAGTAAAAAAATGGAATATAATATATGTATTAATTAGAAGAATGGAGTGGGGTAAAATTATTTGTCCAATAAATCCATAATGTTCTAGGAGAGGTAATATGAAATTTTTTAGTTATATAAAAAATATTATTCAGCATTATTCAATTTGGAAGCGTTATAGTATAAAAGCCAAATTGTTAAGTATATTTATAATTATTTCAATTATACCGATGATTTCTAGTCAAATATTTCTGTACAAGCTATCACAACATTATCTTGAAAAGAAAATCACAAGTCTTACAGATAGAAATTTATTTTACATAAAAACTAATATAGAAACAGATATGAATTATTATAAAGATATTTTATATAGAATGGCAGCAGATAATGACTGCCTAGACCTAGAGAAGATGTTCAATGATGGAGATGAATTTGAAAAGGCAGCTTCTATTAATAAAATCAGAGAGATTTTTGGATCTTACTCTTATTCAAGAAGTCAAATTAGAGCTATAACCTTTGTTGGGATTGATGGAAGAAATGTATATTATGATAAAAGGAATATAGGGATAAATAATAGAGTATGGGATATGTATAGCGAGGATGCTAAAGCTAAAATTTATACGGAAGTTTTAAATAGCAATACACCAGTTGTATTACCTACGACGGCTAATAGCTATATTGATGGAAAGTCTGAATATATGTTTCATATGGGACTAAAAGTAAGAGACATAAGAAGCAAAGAAGAGATGGGCATAATTATAATGAGTTTTGATGAGCAAGTTTTGTCTGATATATGCAATCTAGAAATGGATAAAGAAGATTTTCCTAATGACAGAATAAATATGTGCTCTGTAATCATTGATAGTGATGGAAGAATTATATCCTTTGAAGATAAAAAATATATTGGGACTTATGTTAAAGAGTATTCTAGCAGAGAAATTAGTGATAAAGGAAACGATGAAAATCTTAGCCAATTAATTTATTCAATGCCTAGTTTTTCGAACAAGAATATTTCTGTCAGCAGTATTTCAATAGATAGTGCTGGCTGGAAAGTAATCAATATTGTTGATAAGGATAATTTATTTTCGGAAGTTAATCTACTAAGGAATTTAACTTTTGCATTTTTAGCTGTAATTGTTGTAATCGTAATGATTATTATTATAATATTTTCAAATAAGTTTTATGAATCAGTTAAGATCATTGTTAATGGAATGAAAGAAGCTAAGAAGGGAAATTTTAATACAAAAATAGAACTTAATACTGAAGATGAATTAGCCTTCATAGGTGACGAATTTAATGAAATGTTATCAACTATAAATATTTTAGTAAAAGATATAAAGGATCAAAATCATTATATTATTGAATTATCAAATAAGAGAAGAGAAGCAGAGATAAAAGCAATAGTTGCTCAAATTAATCCGCATTTTTTATATAATACTTTAGATTGTATAAATTGGATGGCAATTAAAAATGAGAACTATGAAGTAAGCGATACCATTGGGAATTTTGCAAAGATACTAAGGTATAGCATAGGTGACATAAATAAAGAGGTGGCTATTTATGATGAAGTTGAGTGGCTCAAAAAATATGTATATTTACAGCAGCTTAGATTTAATAACAGTTTTATGCTAGAGTTAAAGGTTAATGAAAGCGTTTTAAGCTGTAAAATTCATAAGTTAATATTGCAGCCTTTAATTGAAAACTCTATTATCCATGGGTTTAAAGGTTATGATAGTGGGCGGAAATTAAAAGTTGATATAGATAAATTCAAAGAGACCTTTATTAAGATAATAGTAAGTGATAATGGAAATGGAATTGAAAAGGAAAAGCTTAAAAAAATAATAGCCAGCATTAAATTAGGAAAAGATGAGGATGAAAATCTAGGCATAAAGAATGTCTACGATAGAATAAAAATTTATTATGGAGAAGCTGCTAAATTTGAAATCAAGAGTATAGAAAAAGAAGGAACTACAATTACATTAGTCATTCCGTTAAGCATATGATGAAATAAGATAATAGATAAGTATACTGATTTATTATTTTTGAGAGTGTATTGATACCTTAGGGAGGGATATTTATGAGGATTCTTATAGTGGAAGATGAGATTAATGCTAGAGAAGGATTAGGAAATTTACTCGAAAAGATTAATGATAACTATATTGTTTGCGGAAAAGCTTCTGACGGAGAACAGGGATTGATTTTTGCTAAAGAGTATAAACCAGATCTTATTTTTACTGATATTGAAATGCCAAAGCTTAATGGATTAGATATGCTTGAAAGGATTAAAGAAAATGGACAAGATCCTTATGTTATTATATTAAGCGGATATTCAGATTTCAAATATGCTCAAAAAGGTATAAAACTTGGAGTAGAAGAATATTTATTGAAGCCAATAACTTATAGTGACTTAAGGATTAGCATGGAGCAGATTGAAAGAAAATTAAGTTTAAAAAGAGAAGAGTTGCTGCTCTTTGGAAATCATATACCTAAAGAAAAAATATTGGAGCAAATACTACTGAACAAAGGTGCAAATTTAAAAGATTTATATAAAGTCATTGAAGAAAATATAAAGCAGTATGAAGAACTATATCTTGTAAACTTGCGTTTAAGAAATGGAGATGAGAAAAGAAGTGAGATTATAGTACAAGAGATATATAATTTTATAAAAAATTATAAGCTTGAAAATTTCTATTACTCAATTATGAAAGAATATAATTATGTAACTATGTTTGTAAGTGCAAGAGCAAAATTTATGGAATTCACAAAGATGTTAAAGTATAACTTATTGTTTAGTTTAAGAAAAAATGGTTTTTCTGATATTACCATCAGTTTTATTAATTTAAACAGCTTAGAAGAAATAGAAAATTCCTTCAGTAAACTTAAAGGATTATCTAAATGGCCTATTGTACTTGGAAATGACGAAATAATTTGTGAAGAAATGATATTTAAATTAAAAATAAATCATTGCAATTACCCAATAAGAATAGATAATGAAGTATTAAAAGCAATAAGGAACAATGATCGAGTAAAATTAATTGATATTAACAAGAACTTTGTTTCATATTTGAAAGCTGATATCTATGATCCAGATCAGGTAATTGATATTTGCAGCAAGTATATTTTTTCCATTTTAACAGTTTCAAAGAGCTTTAATAATGATATGTATATTGAATGTGGGAATGAAGGGATTTTAGATGCCATTAAAGATAGCTGCACTTTTGATGAATTAAAAGAACAATTAGATCGCGTAATTGATAAAGTATGTAAAAGAAATCATGAAGGAACTACAGTAAACTCATTAATAGTAAGAAAAGCCATGAATTATATAAAGGAGTATTATAATGATAAAGTTTCTCTTGAGGAGATAGCAGATGGAATGAATATAACGCCTGAATATTTAAGTCGGCTATTTACAAAGGAACTTGGGAAAAGTTTTTCAGATTACTTAAAAGAATTTAGAATAGATAAAGCAAAGGAATTATTGACAGGTAAAAAAATGAAGATTTATGAAGTAGCACAGCAGGTAGGATATAGTGATTCTAAGTATTTCTGCAAGGTATTTAAGGAGCTTACAGGTATGGCTCCAAAAGAGTACATGAAATTTTATTAAAATAAAAGTGTAAAATTTATATCATGATTTTACACTTTTTTTATGATAATAGAATATGGAAATGTATTCCTAAGGGGTAATATTAAATTATAGAAAACGTTTTTATAGATAGAAGTTATACAAGGAGGAAAATTAAATGAAAAAGATTAAGGTATTATTAAGCTGCTTGACGGCTGTGGTTATGACAGCAGGTATATTTGTTGGATGTGGAAATAGTAGTACACCTACTTCAGAAACTAAAGCTGATTCATCTGGAAAGACAACCCTTACAGTATGGCATTATTTTGATGGGCAACAACAACAAAAAGCTATGGAGAATCTTGCTGATAAATATAACAAATCTCAAGATAAAGTAGAGGTTCAGGTAGAATTTGTACCAAGAGCTGAACTTACTAAGCAGTTTACAATAGGACTTGTTGCTGATAAATTGCCAGATGTTGGTTTGGTTGATAACCCAGATATGGCTTCTTTTTCAGCAATGGGATTATTTGCAGATATTACAGATAAGATGAATTCTTATGATGGCAAGGATCAGTTTTATCCAGGGCCAATTTCTTCATGTCAGTTAGATGGAAAATACTATGGAATACCACTTGGAAGTAATGATTTAGCTTTATTTTATAATAAAGACATGCTAAGTGCTGCTGGAATTGAGCCTCCAACAACTTTTGATGAGTTAAAAACTGCAGCTAAGAAATTAACAAAAGGAGATACTTATGGACTAGCTATAGCTGCTCCAAAGAATGAAGAAGGAACCTTTCAGTATCTTCCATGGATTCTTTCAACAGGAGCTAAATTTAATGAAATTGGAAGCCCAGCAGGTATAAGTTCTCTTCAGTATCTTACTGATCTTATAAAAGATGGGTCAATGAGTAAGGAAGTTATAAATTGGACACAAAATGACTTGGAAAAGCAATTTGTAACTAACAAAGCTGCAATGATTACAGATGGTCCATGGATTATAGATACAGTTAAGAAAGATGCTCCAAACTTAAATTGGGGAGTTGTGAAGATTCCTAAAGATAAAGTATTTGCATCAGATTTAGGCGGAGAAAACTGGGGAATCATTAAAGGGCATCATGAAGCTGAAGCTTGGGATTTCATTAAATATACTCAGCAAAAAGATAATATGATTGAATATTGCGCTGATTTTGGTTACATTCCTTCTAGAAAAGATGTTGCTGAAAGTGATGATAAAATAACTAAAGATCAAGTTATGAGCGTATTCCTAGATGAATTACAATATGCTATGCCAAGAGGACCACATCCAAAATGGCCTGAAATATCAGATGCAATGTCTACTGCAATGCAAGAAAGCTTTACAAATGCAAAGACACCAGAACAAGCTGCAAAAGATGCACAAGTAAAGATTGATGCAGTATTAAAATAAATTAAAAAATTCAAGGTGCCTTTAAATTTAGTAAAAGGCACCTTGAAACTGAAGCAAGGCAGGTGGAAATAGTTTTGAATAGTAAATATAGTAGAGAATTTATTAAGGAAGAAAGAAAAGGGTACATATTTGTGCTTCCAGCACTAATATTTATGCTTGCTTTTGTTGGTTATCCAATAATATATAATTTTATATTAAGTTTTCATGATGTAAATGTAATGACTTTTAGCCAGTCAGTTAAGCCTTTTGTTGGAATAGAAAACTACCTTGAAGTGTTTAAAGATCCTGCAATGCCAATAAGTATTTGGAACACTTTAGTTTTCACTATTGGAAGTATATCAATTCAATTTATCATAGGATTAGGCTTAGCCTTACTCTTTAACTTAAAATTTAAGCTTTCTGAACCTATTAGAGGACTTATGGTAGTAAGTTACCTTGTACCAATGACAGTAACTGCATTATTGTTCAAATTTATGTATAGTACAAGCGGGGGGATAATAAACGAGTTGCTTATGAAATTTGATTTAATATCACAGCCAATAGGATGGATTATTGATAGTAAAACTTCTATGTTATCAGTAATATTAACAAATTCCTGGGTTGGAATTCCTTTCAATATGCTCCTATTAACAACTGGATTAAGCAACATCTCTTATAGCTTATATGAAGCAGCTAAGGTTGATGGCGCTAATGTATTTCAAAGATTCTTTAAAATAACTCTTCCAGCTTTAAGACCGGCAATTTTATCAGTATTAGTGCTTGGGTTTATTTATACCTTTAAAGTTTTTGATTTAGTATTTGTTATGACGAATGGAGGGCCGGTTAATAGTACAGAGCTCATGTCAACCTTTGCATATAAATTATCATTTACCCAATTTTCATTTAGCAAAGGTGCCACTGTTGCCAATGTATTATTCGCAATCCTATTCTGTGTAAGCTTAGGATATCTTAAATTAATAAAGGAAGATGAGGTGATGGATTGATGAAAAAGATAATTCTTAAGAATAAACAAAAAAATATAATATTATGTTGTATATCAGTTCTTGTAGCCTGCATAATGCTTTTCCCAATATATTGGATTGTAGTAAGCTCCTTTAAAACTAATGCAGAAATTTTTGCTTCACCTCCAACTTTTATACCTAAAGAATTTACTTTTAGCAGCTATACAGATCAGTTTACAGGTAAGAGCAGTATATTGGTGACTTTTACCAATAGCTGCAAAGTTGCTTTTACATCAATGGTTTTAGCGTGTATATTGGCTATTCCTGCAGCATATGGTTTAGCAAGGTTTAGAATGAGGGGGAAAAAGATATTTATTTTAATATTCTTAGTAACACAAATGCTTCCAGTAGCATTATTGTTAACGCCGATGTTTCTAGTATATAAGAATTTAAAGCTCTTAGATACTCTTTGGGCTCCAATATTATCAGATGCGACTATATCAGTACCATTTGTAGTTCTAATTCTTAGGACTTACTTTCTTGCGCTGCCAAAAGAACTTGAAGATTCAGCAAAGATTGACGGATGCAACACATTTACAGCATTTACTAAAATAATGCTTCCAATATCTTATCCAGGACTTATAATGACAGGAGCTTTTTCATTTTTATATGCCTGGGGAGACTTAGCTTATTCTCTTACATTCTTAACCAGTCCTGAAAAGAGAACAATGACTGCTAGTATATATAATTTTATGGGTAAGTATGGAATACAATGGAATTCAATAATGGCTTATGGAGTACTTTTAGTTCTACCTGTTGTTTTAATTTTCATATTCCTTCAAAAATATATAATTGGAGGTTTGACTAACGGTGCTGTTAAAGGATAAATATAAAATTTAAATTTTAATATGATTGGAGTTGAAGTATGTGGAATCTAAGAATGAATTTAATTTAGAATATAGTATTTTTAAAGTTGAAGGAAATATATTAATACGTAAGTTTGATTGTGAACAATTGCGAATTGAACCCTGGGGTGAAAATAGCTTTCGTATACGAAGCACAAAACAAGCAGAATTTATAAATAATGATTGGGCTCTGTTACCACAAGAAAGCTGTAAAGTTGAGATCAAGATTGATGATAATGAGGCAGCTATTGAAAATGGAAAAATTCATGCTCATATTGATTCGGGAGGAAAAATAACTTTTTATAATCAAAAAGGTGATATTCTCTTAGAAGAGTATGTAAGAAATAGAAATAATGTAAAGAAGTTTTGCAGTGCATTGGATATAGAAGCGCGTGAATTTAAACCTATTCTTGGTGGCGATTATACTTTAACTATGCGCTTTGAATCAAATCCTATGGAAAAAATCTTTGGTATGGGACAATATCAGCAGCCAAACTTAGATTTAAAAAACTGCGTTCTTGAGCTTGCTCATAGAAACTCTCAAGCTAGTGTTCCTTTTGCATTATCTAGTTTGGGCTATGGATTCTTATGGAATAATCCAGCCATTGGAAAAGTGACTTTTGGAAAAAATATAACTGAATGGATAGCAAGCTTAACTAAGCAATTAGATTACTTTATAACAGCAGGAGATACTCCAGCAGAAATAGAAGAAGCTTATGCAAAGGTTACTGGAACAGTACCAATGATGCCAGAATATGCTATGGGACTTTGGCAATGCAAATTGAGATATCAAACTCAAGAGGAGCTATTAAATATTGCTCGCGAATATAAGAAAAGGGAAATTCCAATTTCAGTTATAGTAGTTGATTTCTTTCATTGGCCAAAGCAAGGTGAGTGGAAATTTGATTTAAATTACTGGCCGGATCCTGATGAAATGATAAAAGAACTCAATGATATGGGGATTGAATTAATGGTTTCCATTTGGCCAACAGTAGATAAAACCAGTGAAAATTATAAAAAGATGCTTGAAAGAGGTTATTTAGTAAGAGTTGACAGAGGAATTAGAACTACAATGGATTTCTTGGGAAATACAGTCTTTTATGATCCAACCAATCCAGAGGCACGTGACTTTGTATGGAAAACCGCTAAGAAAAACTACTATGATAAAGGCATAAAGATATTCTGGCTGGATGAAGCTGAACCAGAATATTCAGTTTATGACTTTGATAATTATAGATATTATTTAGGTCCAAATGTGCAGATAGGAAATATTTATCCAGTTATGCATGCAAAGACTTTCTTTGATGGCATGAAAGAAGAAGGACAGAAAAATATAATTAATCTTATAAGATGTGCATGGGCTGGGAGCCAGCGTTATGGTGCTCTTGTATGGTCAGGAGATATTGATTCCAGCTTTGAAGCACTAAGAAATCAATTTGCAGCTGGGCTTAATATGGGACTTGCAGGTATACCATGGTGGACGACTGATATAGGAGGCTTTCATGGTGGAAATCCAGATGATCCTGAGTTTAGAGAATGCATAATCCGCTGGTTTGAATATGGAGCCTTTTGTCCAGTTTTTAGATTACATGGAGATCGTGAACCGCATTCTAAGCCTCTTGGAACTAGTGGTGGCGGCTTATGTGCAAGTGGGTCAGCAAATGAAGTATGGAGCTATGGAGATGAAGCCTATGAAATTTTTAAGAAATATATACTTCTTCGTGAGAGAATGAAGCCTTATATTACTGAAATCATGAAGGAAGCGCATGAGAAAGGAACCCCAGTTATAAGGCCTTTATTTTATGATTTTTCTAAAGATAAGCTTTGTTTTGATATTACAGATCAATACATGTTTGGGCCTGACATTCTTGTTGCACCAATACTTTATAAAGGGCAGAGAGCGAGAAAAGTTTATTTGCCAGAAGGTGCTAAGTGGAAGGAGGTAAATTCAGAAAAAACATTTAATGGTGGACAATGGATTGATTGCGATGCTCCACTAGAGAGAATCCCATTATTTCTTAGAAATGAGGCAGGTATTCCTATTATTATTTAATTTTAGCCTATGTAAATTTAAGCTTTTATTTTGTTAAAGGTACATTTATAGGGGAAGTTAATATTCTATAACATTAATATTTTGAAGGAGAAATAATATAGTACACATATCAAATATTATAAATTATTAGCCAATAATTATAATATTTTAATAGATGATAATTTAGGGAGAGAAGGTGAAAGTGCTAAGAACTAAAGAATTAAAAAAAACTGAATAAATATAATAAGACAAGGAGGAATGATAATGAAAAAGAAATTTATTGGTATGACATTAGGTTTGGCGATTATGTTAGCACTAGGAGCAGTCCCTGGAAAGCCAGCTTTTGCAGCTAGCAATTTAACAGTAGATTGTGGAAATACGATTAGAGGAGTAACTCATTGTGCAAGTGGCTCTCTCTATGGAATTACTGAAAGCAAACCAGGTGATATTGCACAGTTTGTAGCACCTCTTAAGCCAAATGTTTTCACAAATCCAGCTTTAGCTGGATCGCAAAATCAGCAACCTATAGGAGCGGCTATACCAGTGGCCGGAAGACTTACTAATACAACTGGAAAAGTTATGATTAGATTAGCAGATATATATCCAAAGTGGCCTTATGCTTTTACAAATATGAATGATTGGCTTAGTAAGGTTACTAATGTAATAAACACAAAAAAGGCATCAGGATATTCAAATTTTTATGGCTATGAGATATGGAATGAGCCAGATGGTACCTGGAAAAGTACTACAGTAAGCTTTAATGATATGTGGATTCAAACATATAAATTGATACGTTCTTTAGATTCAAACGCCCAGATTGTAGGACCTTCTTATTCTTACTACAATCATAGCAGAATGAATGATTTCCTTAGTTTTTGTAAGACTAATAATTGTCTTCCAGATGTAATCTGCTGGCATGAACTTGGAGGAAGCGGCAGTATCTCTGGAAACATTAAAGATCTGAAATCAATAGAAAGTGCACTTGGAATATCAGAAAAGAAAATTTCAATAAATGAATATTGTGATAGTAGTCATTATGCGGAGGGACAACCAGGAGCATCAGCACCTTTTATTGCTAAATTCGAACGAAATAAAGTAGATTCAGCTTGTATTTCGTGGTGGTGGACAGGTGCACCTGGGAGATTAGGAAGTCTTATGGCATCTGATACACAAAAAGGTGCTGGATGGTGGTTTTATAAATGGTATAGTGATATGACTGGCAATATGGTTAATGTAACACCTCCAAATGATAATAGTAATGGAGTGGATGGTTTCGCTTGTGTTGATTCAAGTACTAAGTATGTAAGTATACTTATAGGTGGTGTAAATGATGGAAGCATTAATGTAAATATAAAAAATATCCCATCATTTATTGGTTCAACTGCTAATGTTAAAGTAGAAAAAGTAGATTGGACAAGTAAAGACACTCCTGTAAGCGGCACATCCTTAGTTTCTTCAAATAGTTACGCTGTATCTAATGGAGCAATTAATGTATCAATACCAAATACAAATAATACTAGTGGCTATCGCATTTATATAACTCAGTGAATTTGATTAAGGCATATTAGGAGAAATAAATAAAAAAGGAATATTTAGAGAAATAAAAGCTTTAAGTATTCCTTCTCCTATTTCAGGAAGGTTATAAAGATAAGTTAAAGGACTTGATACAATAATTAAACCATAGAAGATGAATTTGAATATTACATAAAGCAGGGGATTTTTATGCCTAAAAAGTTAGATAACTTTGCGGATTAGCATCCAAATTTTCTAAAGAGTAGAAAAAGAATTTTATGAAAATTTAGCAATAAAATATTCACAAAATATATTGCAATTAATATTATATGGTTAGTAATGTATTATAATCCATATAGTGAAAAAATAACAAATTGTAGAGTTGCATTATTAATGATTGTATTTTGAAAATTAATTGATTGGTGAAAAGGTCGAAATAAAATACATTGGGATGGTGTTTATATGTCATCAAATATAGAATCAGCATTAAACTTGAGGGATAAAGATTTTAGTATAATATGTAATAATTGCGTAGGGGGATTTATATATCAATATTACAATATTGAATACAAAACTCCTACATTAGGTTTATTTATTCTAGCACAAGATTATATTAAATTTTTGTTGGATATTAAATTTTATCTTTCAAAGCAATTAGAATTTATTAAACCAAGAGAATCAATATATTATGAGAATTTTAAGCAATTTGAAGAGCATATGAAATTTCCAATTGCCAAGTTGCATGATATTGAGGTATTCTTTATGCATTATAAAAATGAAGAAGAAGCAACAGAAAAATGGAATAGGCGGATAAATAAGATTAACTGGAATGATTTAATAATTATTTTTGCAGAAAATGAAACTTGCAATTATGAAATGATAAAACAATTTGATGCTCTTCCATTTAATAATAAAATATGTTTTACAAAAGAGGATTACCCAGAGATAAAATCATCCTGTTGTATAGAGGAAATGAAAGATCCTTCAAAATCATGGGCCGTAGAAACAATAATGAAGCATTTTAACATAGCAGAGTTTATAAATAACAGATCTAATTAACAGGAACCGCTCATTAAGGCAAAGCATTCACAAATTATAATGAAAATATTTTTATTTTCGTAGAAAATTAAATAATTAGATATGCTATAAACTATGTAAAATATTAAGAAAAAAATCGCATTAGTATCATACACGATGATAATGTGATTTTTTGCTGCATGATTTTAAGAAAGCTATATTAGTTTAAATTTGTGACATAGTTGTTATATTTAGGAGAGACTGAGAGCATGGATAAAGAACACTTTAAATTTTATCAGAATAGTTAGCAACGGATAAAAGTGATAATCATATTATAAGATAATATAGTAAATTTATAGATAAAAAAATTAAGAAAGGAGTTAATATGAGGCGGAAAAAAGACTATAATTGCGAACCAAAAAGTTCCATCAATACAGGTAGTAAGATTTCAGGAGATAAAGACAAAGAGAGAAAGTATCACAAAGACGAAAAACATCCTCCTAAAACTGTTCATAAGCCCAAATCAAATTCAGTATTTGATAATGCATCTGTGGCAAGAATACAAGGTCCACCGGGACCACCGGGACCTCAAGGACCAGCAGGCCCTCAAGGGCTACAAGGACCACCAGGGCCTCCAGGACCACCTGGCAGACCAGGGACATCGGGATTTCCAGCAATTCCAATAGTTTCAACACCGCAAGTAATTGCAGGACCACAGGGAATACCTGGAATACCAGGGCCACCAGGACCTCCGGGAGTGCCTGGAATACCAGGGATACCTGGAATACCGGGGCCACCAGGAATACCAGGACCTCCAGGAATACCAGGACCTCCAGGACCATCGGGTGGATCTCTATGTAAAAATTCAATCAAATATGCCTTAGATATAATTAGAGAAGCAAATCCTAATCAAAATGTGTCTTTAATTTCATTTAGTACTACAAAAACAGGCATAATAAGTGGATTTCAACCCAATAGAGATGTGGTAAATATAATAGATACAAACACACAGAATACTGTATATGTGTCATTGTGTAATATTATTTTTATTACGTTTCCAGATGAGCCAAATGTAGCAGAATTATTACCGAACAATTATGATGCTGCTTTACAAGGTGGTTGCAATGAAGATATTGAATCTGCAATAAAAACTATTTTAAATAGTTATGAATTTCCAATAAATATTGAATTAATTATTGATATTATAAATAATTCAAGTGATTCATATAAAATTGAAACGGTATATGGTTTATGCAACGGTATACTTTGGGTAAAATTTAATGATACAGTTGAAGGAAACAGATATGGTGCCATACCGCTATGTTCAATTTTTAGTGTATCACAAGGAACAAATGTACCGTGCTAATATTTGAAAGTTTAGTAAGGGATAAAACAATAAGTTCATCCCTTACTATATTTAACAGTAAAAATTAAGCTATACATATTAAATTAAAAGAAAAACAAAAAAATGAACAATGTTTCTAAAAAATAGTTGTGCATTTGAAAAAATGATATAATTAACCAAAGATTAACTATATATTGAGGGGGAAATCATAATGAAGTTTAGAGAAAAAGAAATAGAATTAAAAGACGGAACAACATGTATTTTAAGAAGTCCAAATGAAGATGATGCAGAAGAAATGATTAAATATTTAAAAATGACATCAGAGGAAACACACTTTATGGTTAGATATCCTGAAGAGATCAATATAACAATTGATAAAGAAATAGAACTTCTTAAGGAAAGCCTAAATAGTAGTACAGATATGATGATTGCAGCATTTATTAACAATAAACTTACAGGCAATGTAGGTATTAATTGTGTAAGAAATCATATTAAGCTTAAACATAGAGCAGTATTTGGAATTTCTATAAAAGAAGAGTACTGGAATAATGGTATTGGAAATGCGCTTATAAAAGAAGTAATAGAACAAGCAAGACAAATGGGTTATGAACAAATTGAACTTGGTGTGTTTTCTGATAATGAGAAAGCAAAAAATTTATATAAAAAGTATGGTTTTGAGGATTGGGGAAATGTGAAAAATGCATATAAACTTAAAGATGGAACATATCGTGATGAAATTATCATGGGAAGAAAGTTATAATAATGCACGTAGATTTATATACAATAACAATGTTAATGTATATATGAAATATTATTTTTATTACGAGGAATACTAAAATTACTATATTTTAATGAAAGTAGGTATTCCATTATGATAAAAAGAAAAAATACTAAAAAGTTAACAAATGTCCATTCAAGTTATGCAAAGCCATCAAAGGAGCCTAATGATGGATATTTTATTGAAAGAGACCCGAATGATACTTTTAGTTCAGAAGGAACTGTTAGATATGGGGAAGAACAGGATGTTGATGACTTATAGAAATAAAAAAATATTACTTTTAGTATAAGGTATAATATACTAAGGCTGTGATAATTGAATATATTTAGATAATTAAGTTTGCCTTTAAGTATATATTTTGGAATTGACTTCTATTACAATGATTGTAGTAGAAGTTTTCTATTTATGATAAATTAACTATAGTGAGATAATAAAAATATAAACTCATGAAGTATATGATAGTACTATCATAATAAAGGGTGAGTTTGCGATTTTTTTATTAGATAATACCTATAGATAAAAAAACTTTATTTAAATTGAATGAAAGTAAGGATTTAAACTATGAGAGATAAGATAATATGCTTAGTAGGGGAATCAGGAAGTGGGAAAAGCACTATAGCAGAACTTTTAGAAAAAGAAGGATATAACTATATACAAAGTTATACAACGAGAAAACCAAGATTTGAAAATGAAAAAGGTCATATATTTGTTGAGCATGCACCAGAAGTTTTTGATACTATTGATTTTTCTAAAGAAGAAATTTTAAAGAATGGGATTATAGCTCACACATATTTTGATAACAATCATTATTGGGCAACAAAAGAGCAATATCAAAATAAAGGTATTAGTTTATATATAGTTGACCCAGAAGGTGTTAAAGAGATTAAAAATGATATTAAAGATTCAGAAATAGTGGCTATTTATATTAAAGTAGATGAAGAAGAGAGACGGCGTAGGATGCTGAAAAAAAGAGATCCTCAAAGTGTTAAGGATAGAATTGAGTATGATAGGGAGATTTTTAAAATAGTTCAATGCGAATATGTGATAAATAATAATGAAAATATTGATGATACAGTTAAACTAATAAAACAGATTATCGATTGATTAACTAAAATACCGTATCACCTAATAATTTTGAGATCTATAATAAATAAATTTATCGAAAAATAGATAATATAATCTGATATTGATAATACTAATGTTATCCTATAAGAAGAGAAAGAGAGGATTTTTGATGCGTATATTTAGGAGAACTTTAGTTATTTTAGAAGCTATAATTATAGCATTATCAATAATTCCGATAGATGAAAGTAGAATAGTTAATGCTCCAATAAATTTATTTAGGCAAAGACCTATAGCGGTAAGTGTAGTACTATATAATTTTGAAGATGTATTTATTTCTTTAGTGAGACAAGGCTTAGAGGAAATTCAAAAACAAAATCCAGGAAAAGTTGAATTTAAATTTTATGACGGAAAAGGAAATCAATCAATTGAAAATGAGGTGATTGACAACATAATTAAGAATGAGAATGTTGATATTCTATTAGTAAATCTAGCTAATACACAGGATACCCAAGAAGTTATTGATATGGCTAAAAGCAGAGATATTCCTGTAGTTTTTTTCAATAGAGAACCGGTAGCGTTAGATCCAATTAAAGCCTATCCTAAATCTTTTTATGTAGGAACAGATGCAAGAGAGGCAGGTTCATTGCAAGGGCAAATTTTAGTAAATTTATGGAATAATGATAGAAATTTTATCGATAAAAACAATGATGGAATATTAGAATATATTATGCTGCAAGGGGAGCGTGGCAGCATAGAAGCCCAGGAGAGAACACAATATTCCGTGTCAACAATTAATAATGCAGGAATAAAAACTCAGCAGCTAGCATTAAATGTTAGCAATTGGAGAAGGGATTTAGCTCAAAACGCTGTAAATTCATTGTTTCTACAGTATGATGGAAGAATAGAGGCGATAATTGCTAACAATGATGAAATGGCGATAGGTGCCATTGAAGCATTGCAAAGTCATGGTTATAACCAAGGTGATAAAACGAAAACAATTCCAGTTGTTGGTGTAGATGCAACAGCAGAAGCTCAAGAATTAATAAAGAAGGGGTATATGGCAGGCTCAGTTATTCAAAATCCATCTGATATGGCAAAGGCTATCTATGCGATAGGATTAAATATATTTCAGGGTAATGCACCTCTTTATAATACAGAATACAAAGCAGATGAAACAGGAGTTGCAGTTAGATTACCATATAGAGAATATGTTGCTTAAGTATAAAGTTTTAGGAGGAATGATTATATGCCAATTAAAATTAATAGAGCAAAAGAAAATCCAGTAAATATGAAGAAATTAGATAGAGACTTTTTTAATAGAGACTCATTAATAGTAGCAAAAGATCTATTAGGGAAAGTACTTGTGCATGAAGTTAATGGTGAGAGGATTTCCGCAAAGATTGTTGAAGCTGAGGCATATATGGGAATAACAGATAGGGCTGCACATTCCTATGGTGGAAAGAGAACTCAAAGAGTTGAGGTTATGTATGGAAGACCAGGGTTTTCTTACGTATTTATAATTTATGGTATGCATTATTGCTTTAATGTAGTTACTAGAGAAGAGGGAAATCCTCAAGCTGTTTTAATAAGAGCTCTCGAACCATCAGAAGGATTAGATTTTATGGCTAAAAATAGATTTGGAAAGGAATATAATGCTTTAACTAAAAGTCAAATAAAGGGATTAACTAATGGTCCAGGTAAGTTATGCAAAGCATTATTAATTGATAAAGGTTTAAATGGAGAAGATTTATGTAGGGACAGCCTATATATAGAAGAAGGTGAAAATGAAAAATTTAATATAATACATTCCAAGCGTGTGGGAATTGATTATGCTGGAGAGGCAAAAGATTATCTTTGGAGATTTTACATAGAAGGAAATAAATATGTATCGGTAAGATAACTGCTTTATCTAAGTATACTGAAAGGATTGAAAAAATGTTAGATAATACAGATAAACTTATTTTGACAGAATTGTCTGAGAATAGCCGTATAACGATGAAAGAGCTTGGAGAAAGAGTGCATTTGACAGATCAAGCAGCAGCATTAAGGGTTGCTAAATTGGAAGATGCAGGAGTTATTGAAAGATATACAATTAAAGTTAATCAAGCGAAATTAGGAATAACTATTCATGTAATGTTAAATATTTATACGAAAGGTACTCATCATAAGCCGTATCTATCTTTTGTAAGTTCACAAGAAAACTATATAATTCATAATTATAAAATCAGTGGTGAGGGCTGTTACCTTCTTGAATGTAAATTCCCTTCTAATGAAATTCTAGATGAATTTTTGGTAGAATTAAATAATTATGTAAATTATAGATTAACTATTATTATAAATGAAACAATATAAAAAGTATAGAATCTCAAGCTCTTTAATATAAGCATAAATTAGGATGTAAAAATAAATTGCATGCAATTTAATAAGGAGGCATCATAATTACTTTCATTATTCAAGTAAAATTATAAAAAGACTTGATTTTATTTATGTAAATTATGCTTTATATAGTATAAAATGTACGTAAATAAAAGAAGAAGGAGTTATGATTATGAAAATTAGGCAAATTCGAAATGCTACAATAATTATTCAATATGCTGGGAAGAAGTTCTTAATTGATCCAGTTTTAGCGGAGAAAGGAACATATCCGCCTTATCCTAATTCAGTAAGACAAGAGCAATTCAATCCAGTAGTAAATCTCCCAACAACAATTGATGAAATTATAAATGTAGATGCTGTGGTGGTAACACATTTGCATAGAGATCATTTTGATGATGCTGCTAAAAAAGTATTACCAAAGAATATGAAAATATTTGTACAAGATAAAGCAGATGCTAAGGAACTTTTGGAGAGTGGTTTTCAAAATATTGAAGTTTTAAAAGAAGATACTACATTTGATTCTATTAAATTATCAAAAACAAGTGGACAGCATGGAACTGGAGAGATACTGAAACTCATGGGAAATGTATGTGGTATTGTGTTTAGAAACTTAAATGAAAAAACTTTATATGTAGCTGGAGATACAGTATGGTATGAAGGAGTCAAAAAGGTAATTGATGCATATAAGCCGGAGATTATTGTTTTAAATAGTGGAAATAATAAATTCCTAGATAGTAACCCTTTAGTAATGGGGAAAGATGATGTTTATGAAGTTCATAAAGCAGCACCTAATGCAAAAATTATTGCTAGCCATATGGAAGCATTCAATCATTGGACATTATCAAGAAGTGAATTAAAAGACTTTATTAATGAAAAAGAAATATCTTCTAGTGTATTAATACCAGATGATGGAGAGGAATATACATTTTAAGCATAATCTAAAATTGTAAAGTCACAATGGCAAACTCATGTCAGGTACATTAAAAAAGAGAGGTACTTTTACTTGAAAGTGCCTCTTCTCTTCGATTAATTTACTATGCTGTTGTAGTAGAAGTTGCTGTAGTTTTCCCTTGTCTAGCCTCTTTTCTAGCTTGATATGCTGCTTGAATTTTAGCACTTGCATCTTGAATCGATAATCCTGTTATATCGATTCCAAGTTTTGCAGCTCTTGCATCTTGAATTTTAATTCTAGCTTCTTCATTTGAAAGACCTGTTACATCAATTCCAAGTTTTGCAGCTTCTGCTTGATCTAATTTAGCTCTAGCATCTTTATTTGATAAACCTGTAATATCGACACCAAGTTTTGTTGCTCTGTTAGCAAGTTCAGCCTGAATTTTTGTATCGAAGGCTGCTTTTAATTTAGCTGCTGCATCTTCATTTGATAAACCTGTAATATCAACACCAAGCTTTGCAGCTTCAGCAGTTAGAACTTTAGTTCTAGCATCTTGGAGAGATAGACCTGTAATATCAATTCCAAGTTTTACTGCTTTTTTAGTAAGTCTTTCAAGACTATTAGCTTGAACAGCTGCTTCAATTTTAGTCCTTGCATCTGCATTTGATAATCCTGTTATATCAATACCAAGAACCGTAGCTTTTGCTGAAAGCTTATCAGTCGTATCTAAAGTTTTGACTTCAAGAGCTTCTTGTATTTTATCTTGTGATTCATCAAAGGTTAAGCCTGTAATATCAACACCAAGCTTTGCAGCCCTTGCGCTTTGAATTTTTGCTCTTGCTTCATCTGGAGTAAGACCTGTTATGTCTATTCCAAGTTTTGCCGCAACAGCTGCTCTTATTTTAGCTCTTGCTTGATCATTAGTTAAATCTGTAATGTCTATGCTGAGTTTAGCTGCTCTTTGAGCAAGTTTAGAAAGTGTAGCTGCTGTACTAGTTTGTTGTTCATCTGCAACTATAGTAGTTGTTGTACTTGATGTAGTAGTGTCATCAGCAAAAGCTGGAACAATACTTGATATTGAAACCATAGCTGCAATAGCAAGTACTAATAATTTTTTCTTTTTCATAATCATATCTCCTTGTTGTATAATATTTTTTGATTTAAATTATTAAAATTGGTTTTATGTAACAAGCTAATAACTGGTTACAAATGCAGTATAAGGCCTCAATGTGAAATTTATGTGAAATATCTAGCATTATATAATTAAGAGTATCAAAGAATTAGACAAACTTGTGATAGTGGAATAAAATATTTAAAGAGAAAAAATAGAATAAAAACTGAACAAGGAGATAAGATGGATTCTAAATTTAAAGTTAAGCAAATCACGAAATTGTATGAGAGCTGCAACAAATGTGGATTACCAATAATAAATTGTATCTGTAATGTTGCGCCTAAAATAAAGACTAAAGCAAAGATATTAATATTATCAACAGAAAGAGAATTTAATAGACCTTCCAATACCGCTAGATTGCTGAAATTGATGAATGTAAAATCAACTGAACTAGTTCTTTGGGAGAGAACAAATACTCCTGAAAAATTAATTGAATACATCAATAGCGAAGAGTATGAAACATATATACTGTTTCCTGTAGAAAATGATAATTTATCAGAAAAAAATTTTAAATATAGAAGTTCAGAGAAAACTCCAGCATTTATTATATTGGATGGTACATGGAAAGAAGCTGAAAAGATATTTAGAAAGAGTTATTACTTAAAAAATCTACCAAGAATTTCATTGAAACCAATTTATAAGTCAGAATATACGTTAAGAAAAGGTGCATCAGAAGGAGAACTGTGTACTATAGAAGCAGCAATCGAAGTACTTAAGTTAAATGAGGAATTTGAGAATGCACAATTAATTAAAGGTGTTTTTGATTTATTTATAAAAAGTTTTAAAGCAGGAGTTAATGGAGTGAAGTTAGAATATTAGACAGGGATTCTAGCATTATAAAATATATTACATTTAATGGAGAATAGTTTGATTTACGTTTATAATGACTTATACTATAAATATAGCGTAGGAACGATAAGTATTTTTTCTGTGGACGTATATATGATACTTAAAGCTTTAAAAAATTATATTTGTTATAATATAGATATTTAGTGAGGTGATTATAATAATGGAGTCAATAAAAAAAGCTTCAGAAATGAAGTATAGAAAAGACAAAAAAGGAAACAAGTTATCCATACTAGGTTATGGCTGTATGAGGTTTACTAAAAAAAACGGGAATACTGACATAGATAAGGCAGAAAAAGAAGTTATGGAAGCAATAAATAATGGAGTTAATTATTTTGATACTGCTTATGTATATTCAGGCAGTGAGGCTACTTTAGGCGAAATTTTAAAAAGAAATAATTGCAGGGATAAAATATATATTGCAACAAAGCTTCCTCATTACTTGATTAAATCGCAAAAGAGTTTAGAAAAATATTTTAATGAGCAATTAAGAAGACTTCAAACTGATCATATTGATTATTATCTTATGCATATGCTTACGGACGTGAAGACATGGGAAAGGTTAAAATCATTAGGCGTTATAGAATGGTTAAAGGAAAAGGTTGAAAGTGGGCAAATTCGTAACGTTGGTTTTTCTTATCATGGAAACACAGATATGTTTATTCAGCTTCTAGATGCTTATGATTGGGACTTCTGTCAGATTCAATACAATTATTTAGATGAACATAGTCAAGCGGGAAGAAGAGGTCTTGAAGCAGCTAATAAAAAAGAACTTCCTGTAATCATAATGGAACCTTTAAGAGGTGGAAGATTAGTTAATTTATTGCCAGAGAAAGCTAAGAATATAATAAAAGAGAATTCAAGGAAACGTACTCCAGCAGAATGGGCATTCCGTTGGCTTTGGAATCAACCTCAGGTTACCTGCGTGCTCTCTGGAATGAACTCCCTTGAAATGGTTCAGGAGAATATAAAGGTTGCAAAGGATGTAAATTCAGGCGAATTTACAGAAGAGGATTTTGATCTTATAGAACAAGTTAAGAGTGAAATAAAGAGAAACATTAAAGTAGGCTGCACAGGCTGTGCTTATTGTATGCCATGTCCTAAGGGAGTAGATATTCCTGGAACTTTTCATTCTTACAATATGATGTATGCTGAAAATAAGGGAAATGGCAGAAGAGAATATCTCATGTGTACAGCACTTAGAAAAAATCCAGCCAGTGCCTCACAATGTGTTGAATGTGGTAAATGTGAGCAGCATTGTCCACAGCATATAGAAATTCGAAAAGAACTAAAAAACGCTCGAAGAGAGCTTGAAACACCTATATATAAAATTGCAAAAACTGCGGTGAAATTATTTAAGGTATATTAGTTTTTGAGAGTTTGATTAAATTACAATATATTAGGAGCTAATGAAGATATATAATCGGTTATGCAACAACTTAATATTAATAATTGGTGTATAGTTATCTATGCACCTTTTTCTATTTATTTAAATTTATTTAAATTATAAAATACTACAAATATATCTTTATATGGTAAAGTGGTATAAAAAAACAATAATAGAAATACGCTAACCTCATATTTTATGGGTGATCATAACCGAAATGTTTTGAGAAATAAACTAAAAGTGCATAATAAATATTATTGACTTTCATAAATATTTAACGTAGTATAAAATTATACTTAGTACAAAAATATATGGAGTACAATTTTATTTTCGGTTTAAAGTAAATATTTTAGGAGGAATCATAAAGATGAATAGAAGAGAACGTAAAAAGGAAATAACTAAAGAGATTATAATTGATAGCGCATTAGCTCTCTTTAAGGAAAAAGGCTTTCAAGAAACATATATGGAGGAAATAGCAGTAAAATCAGATGTTTCTAAAGGCACATTATATAATTACTTCCAAGATAAAGAGTCTATAGTATCCGCATACTTTAAGTCTCTTATAAATAATTATAGTAATAATTTTAATGAGGTTAGTGAAGAATTTAAGAAAAATGGAAATATAGAAGAAACGTTAAATAGTATCTTGGATTTTATAAATCATATATATCAAAATAATATGGAATTTACAGCGATTTATTTTAGATATAGAATGCAGACTCTTTTTTATACAAATCCCATTGAAAATCCACATAGAAGTGGGTTAGAAGGATTGATCTCAGAAATTGTAAAAAATGCACAGGAAAATAATCAACTTAGAAAAGATATTTCTTCAACTATTTTGGCAAGAAATTTTCAATTTCTACATATGAATTATTTCATTTCAAGTGTTTATGGAAATAAAGATATAAATTTAGAGGCATCAAAAGCTCAGATTATAGAATTGTTTATAAATGGAGCAGGGGCACAAAAGAATTAGAGGGAGATGATTACTATGGGAAATAAGTACACATTATATTTTGATGAAATAGATAAGAAGGATTTACCGCTTGTGGGTGGTAAAGGTGCAAATCTAGGAGAGATGACTAAGGCTGGTTTTCCAGTTCCTTTTGGATTTTGTGTAACTACAGAAAGTTATAAGGAATTTATAAATTACAATAAACTTTATGGTTTTATTGTAGATGAAATTAAAGATGCAAACCTTGAAAATATTAGTACCATAGGAATTAAAATAAGAGAGAAGATAGAACAATCAGAAATGCCGAGAAAAGTAGAAGAAGAAATTATAAAAGCAGCTAACCAGATTGGAATCGATAACTATTATGCTGTTAGATCGAGCGCTACTGCAGAAGATTTAGCTTTTGCATCTTTCGCAGGTCAACAAGATACTTATCTTAACATTAAAGGAAAAGCTTCACTAATTAATTCTGTAAGAAATTGTTGGGCATCATTATTTACTGATAGAGCTATACTCTATAGATTACAAAATAAAATTCAGCATGAAAAGGTCCATATGTCTGTGGTGGTTCAAAAAATGGTGCTTCCAAATATAGCTGGTATCATGTTTACAGCAGACCCTGTATCAGGTCATAGAGGAGTTATTTCTATTGATGCAAGTTATGGACTTGGAGAAGCTTTAGTATCTGGTCTTGTATCTCCTGATATATATAAATTTAAGAAAGAAAGTTTGGAAATAGAAAGTAAGAATATAGCAGACAAGAAAATGGCAATAATGCCTATTCAAGGTGGCGGTACAAAAACAGTGGACATAACAGGTGAAAAATCTATTAGTCAGGTAATGAAGGATTCTGAGATTAAAAAACTTGCTGAACTTGGAATGGAAATAGAAAAGCATTATGGCTGTCCTCAAGATATTGAGTGGTGCTTAGAGAATAGTAATTTGTATATAGTGCAAAGTCGTGCTATTACATCATTGTTTCCAATTCCAATTCCTATGCCTAAAGACGGTGATATGCATACCTATATCTCTATAAATCACCTTCAAGTTATGACAGATCCGATTTCTCCTTTAGGGATAGATTTATTTAGAGACATGCTGCCTTTTGGTAAAAATATTAAAAGAGAAGAAAAATATAAGATTTTGGCTTCAGCAGGTGGTAGAATTTATGCGGATGTAAGCGGACTTATGCATTCTAAGAAAATAAAGGAGAAGCTATTAGCATTATTAACAAATGCAGATGTCTTGATGGCAGAAGCTTTAATGGAACTTTCAAAAAGGAAAGATTTTAAGGAAACGTTTAAAGAAAAGAGAGTCAATCTTAAACCCTTTTTGAAATATATAGCCCCTGCTGCAGTTAAAGTTATAAAAAATCTTGTTTTCACTAATCCTGATGGAACAATAGAGTTTATGAATAAATATATTAAGCAACGTGAAGAGGATACCTTGAAAGCTATTTTAAATGCAAATCAAGGTGTTGAAAGATTAAATGTAATCTGTGAAAAAGCTAGCCTTTATGAAGATGCTAAGAAAGTAATTCCATATTTGGCTCCGGGAATTATTACATTTAAGGTACTTGAAAAGTTAGAGATTAAGCTTTTAGGAACAAGTAATTATACTAATATAATTACAAAAGGTTTAGAAGGTAACATTACCACAGAAATGGGATTGCTTACTGGAGATTTGGCAGATATGGTAAGAAAATCTCAAAGTTTAATTAATGAATTTGAAAATGAAGATTATGAGACATTGCCTTTAAGAATAAATAAAGTTAAAGGAAATGATGAGTTCAAGAGGTTCTTTAATGATTTTATAAATCAGTATGGAGTACGTGCTTCAGGAGAAATAGATATAGCTAGGGAGCGTTGGATAGAGAATCCAGAGCCACTTGTAAAATCTATACTTGCGACTGTTAGAACTTCTAAGGAAGGAGCTCATAGAGAAGAATACAAAAATACTATAGAAAAAGCAAAAGCTGCAGCAGAAAATATGATAAAAGAAATACAAGCTAAACACGGAAAATTTAAAGCTAAAATTGCAAGTAGGCTCATATTAGTTTTAAGAAATGATTTTCCAATAAGGGAACACCACAAGTTTATGATGATGAGGCTTTGTATGATCTTTAAAAATGCACTCCTTGAAGAAGCAAAAGTACTGGTTCAAAAAGGTCATTTAAATGAGGAAAAGGATATTTTCTATATAAGTTTCGAAGAACTATATAAAGCAATTGAAAATAATGAAAGTCTTAAGGAATTAGTAGAACAAAGAAAAGAAGAATATGAGCATTACAAAAAACTAAATGCTCCTCGTGTTATTACAAGCGAAGGAGAAGAAATAAAAGCTGGATACAAGAGAGAAAATCTACCTGAAGGAGCTCTTATAGGTATTCCAGTTTCATCAGGAATAATAGAGGGCATTGCAAAGGTAATAACTGATCCTTCTAAGGCCGGTTTAAATAAAGGTGAGATTCTTATAGCACCATTCACTGATCCAGGATGGACGCCACTTTTTATAAATGCAGCTGGATTGGTAATGGAAGTTGGAGGCCTATTAACTCACGGAACTGTGGTAGCTAGAGAGTATGGAATACCAGCAGTTGTAGGAATCTCAGAAGCTACCCAAAAGATTAAAACAGGTCAAAAAATTAGAGTAGACGGAAATAACGGGTATGTGATGGTAATAGAAGAATAGGTGATGCTTTTGGGATTTTAGTTGCACTTTGTTTGACTGAATTAATTAATGATATTATTTAATTCAGTCATTTATTATGATTTATTTTGATTCCGCCATTTACTAGGAGTTATATTATAAACATTTTTAAAAGCTTTGGAAAAATAAAATTGATTTGGATATCCTGTGAGTTCAGCAATATCTTTAATTGATATATTCTTGTCTTTAAGCATTTCACAGGCTTTAGAGAGCCTATATTTTATTAAAAATTCCTGAGGTGTGGTTTTCATAGAACTTTTGAATATCTTTCCAAAATAACTTCTATCAAGATTGCACCACTTTGCAATATCTTCAACAGAAATGTTATTGTTATAGTTCTTTTCAATATAATTTATAGCCTCTCTAACATAGAATTCCTGAAGGTTGGTAGCTTTATTCGTATTGTTAGAAGCAGAATTTTCTAAAAGGGCATAAAAAATAAGATAAGTATGCCCAAGTATAGCTGAATCTGGTGCACTTGGATTGTTTAGTAAAAATCTAAAATTATCTATAATAGAGTTCTCAAAATTGTATTCCTTTGGTATATATATTGGATTTTTTGCGGATATTCCTATTTCATCTAAGTAGCGTTCAGCTTTCAAACCTTCAAATTCTATCCATATATAATTCCATGGATCATCTTTATCTGCTTCATAAGTGTTTATTATGTTTGGAGTTAATAAAAAACCTTCTCCAGCCTTTATATTATATATAGAAGTTTTATTTGTTCTATCATTAATTGAATAAAGTTTACCTTTTCCAGATAATATATAGTGAAAAAGATAGTGATTTTTAACAGTTGGTCCAAATGAATGCAAAGGATCACAGCGTTCTGAACCAAATTGATAGAGGATAATATCAACATAATTAACATTATTAAAAATAAAACTTTTAAAGTCCGCCATAATTTTCACCACCATTGATATTGTTTACAATACTGTATGAAATTAGTATATCATAAAATATGTGCTTTTGCGTCTATTATTAATCAATAATAAAACAATATAGCAAAAGAATATATTTTTAGCTTTGTTATTCCATGTATTTTATTTTTTTTTAGTGATAAAATTTAATCATGGAAACTAAGTAAATTCATATAAGGCAATATATAGGGGAAATAGCTATGCTAATAAGTAGGTTGTAAAAATTAAATATTTAGTTCTAGAAATAATATAAAAATTCTATATCAATTATTTTTTACTTACCTCTGTAAAGCTTTACTATAGTAATACATAAACGAAAATATATATTTTTATTTATAGGTTTCAAGAAATTTAAACTATAAATTTGGATTTTTAATATTAGTTCAACAGACTAATGTTGAGGATAAATATTAATAGGAAAATTAATTTTTATAAAAGCGGGAGGTATTATAATGAAAAAGAAAATTGTTTCTTTAATATTAGCTAGCGTAATGGCTGTTACCGGATTAATTGGATGTGGCAGCACAAAGACTGCTTCGACAAGTGGACAAGATACATCTAGTAGCAGTGGCAAAGATGTGCATATTACTTATGCGCTTTGGGACTCAAATCAAGCAAAAGGTATCAGAACAATGGCTGATGAGTTTGAAGCAAAAAATCCTGGAATAAAAATAGATTTACAAGTTGTGGGCTGGGATAATTATTGGACAATGCTAGAAGCAGCTGCAACAGGAGGTTCACTTCCAGATACTTTCTGGATGCATTCAAATGAAATTTATAGGTATGAATCAAATGGTATGCTTATGGATTTGACAGATAGAATTAATAAGAGTAGCGAAGTTAAATTGTCAAATTATCCAGAGGGATTAGATAAAATATACAATCTAAATAATAAGCAATATGCAATTCCAAAAGATTACGATACAATAGGCCTTTGGTATAACAAAACCATGTTTGATAAAGCTGGAATATCATATCCAGATGAAACATGGAACTGGGACAAATTATATGAAGCAGCTAAAAAGTTAACAACTGGTGATGGTAAACAATATGGTTTCTTGGCTCCATTACACAATCAAGAAGGATACTATAATTTTGTTTATCAAAATGGAGGAACAATTATAACTGATGATAAAGTATCAGGTTATGATAATCCTAAGACAATAGAAGCAATGAAGTTTTATGTGAAATTTGTTCAAGATGGATTATCACCAAAGATATTTGGTGATGCTGAACGTGCAGAAGCAATGCAAAATGGATTATGTGCAATGGGGCTATTTGGCTCTTGGAATTTAAGCGGCTTTACTTCAAATGATTATATGTCTAAAAATTTTAATGTTGCAGTATTACCTTCAGCAAATGATGGGAAGAGAGCTAGTATTTTTAATGGACTTGGAAATGCAATTTCAGCAACTACAAAACACCCAGAAGAAGCTTGGAAATGGGTTGAATACTTAAGCTCGAAAGAAGGACAAACAAGACAGGCAGAACTTGGAATAGCAATTTCTGCATATAATGGAACAGCTGATGCTTGGGTAAATTCCAATAAGACCTTTAACATAAAATGCTTTATTGATATGGTTAAGTATGCCCAAATAAGACCATATTCTAACAATACTGCAAAATGGGAAGATAAGGCTTATGAATTACTAAAAGGTGCCTTTACAGGTGAAAAAACAGTTGATGATGCCTGCAAAGATACAGCTCAAATGATGAATGATGCTCTAAAGGAAGAAAAGTAAACTATATAGAACTATTCACGGCAACATATGCATTTTGTTGCCGTAATTTTTAAAATAGTTGTAGAGGAGATGAATTTATGGCAAATGATACAACAATAATTAAGAAAAAGCCATCCAAGCAGACAATTAATGAGTGGAAATGGGCATATTTTTTAGTTGCTCCAACTATTATTGGACTTATAATATTGAACATCATACCAATCGTTCAAACGTTGTATTTAAGTTTTTTTAAAAGCGGTGATTTCGGAAAAGGAAATATATTTGTAGGTTTAAGCAATTATAAAAAGATGCTTGGAGATACACAAGTATGGCATGCGGTAATTAATACATTAAAATACACAGTTATAGTTGTTCCTGCAACAGTAATCATAGCAATGATTTTAGCCGTATTATTAAATTCTAAAATAAAGGGAAAAGGTACTTATAGGACTATTTATTTTATTCCAATGGTTGCGGCTCCAGCTGCAATAACAATGATATGGAAATGGTTATATAACAATCAATATGGACTTATTAATTATGTGTTATCGAAAGTTGGAATAAATCCTGTAAATTGGATTGATGATCCTAATATAGCTCTATATTCAATAATAATTATAGGCATATGGAGCACAATTGGATATAGTATGGTACTTTTAATCGCAGGACTTCAAGAAATACCAAGAGATTATTATGAAGCCTCCAGCATAGATGGTGCTAAGCCAGTTAGACAATTCTTTAATATTACATTGCCATTGGTATCACCAACGCTATTTTTTGTTGTAGTAACCAGTATAATTCAAGGAATGCAGGTCTTTGATGTTATTTATATGATGATTGATGTAACTAGTCCAGCATATGATAGTACGGTATCTTTAGTATATCTGTTTTATAACAGTTCCTTTAAATATGCAGATAAGGGTTATGGATCAGCAATTGTAATGCTGCTTTTAGTCATAATAATGATTATTACAGTATTTCAAATGAAAGCTCAAAAGAAATGGGTAAATTATATGTAGAAAGGAGACAAGCATTATGTTGAATATAAATAAGAATAAAAAACGCACAAAAATAGGCATACATTTAGTTTTAATTCTAGGAGTAGTGATTATGATAATGCCCTTTGCGTGGATGATACTTACATCATTTAAAAGTGTATCAGAATCTACTTCCATGAATCCTTTTATAATGTTCCCATCAGAATGGAAAATTGAAAATTATTTTGAGGTAATAAAGCAAAATGATTTTATTATGTTATATTTCAATACTTTTTCAATGATAATCTTAAGAGTAATTTGTTCTGTAGCCTTCAGTGCCATGGCAGCCTATGCCTTTGCAAGATTAAAGTTTCCAGGAAGAAACTTTTTGTTTGGAATAGTGCTATTTCAAATGATGGTGCCAGTTCAACTTTTCATAATTCCACAATATCTGATGGTAGATAAATTAGGTATGAGAAATACAGTATTTGCTTTATTATTTCCAGGATTTGTTAGTGCCTTTGGTACATTTTTGTTAAGACAGTTTTTTATGGGACTCCCAAAAGAATTAGAAGAATCAGCCAGGCTTGATGGATGTAATATAGGACAAACCTTTTTAAAAGTAATGTTGCCTCTTACAAAGTCAGGATTAGTTGCACTTGGAATATTTACAGCATTATTTGCTTTTAAAGATTTAATGTGGCCTTTAATTGTAAATTCAAATGCAGATGCAGCAACTTTATCTTCAGCCCTTGCCAAAATTCAAAGTGCATATTCAGTTAACTATCCACAATTAATGGCAGCCTCTGTACTTGCTATTTGGCCTATGCTTGCAATATATATTATATTCCAAAAGCAATTTATTGAAGGTATTGCAACTTCAGGTGGCAAGCTTTAATAACTAAGGAGCCAAAGAACGAAAAAACACGGGGAGGGATATCATGGCAATAAAATTTAATGAAAAGTCTAAAGAATTTCATCTATATAATAAAGAAATAAGCTATATAATAAAAATACTTCAAAATAATCAACTAGGCAATTTATACTATGGACAAAGGATACATCATAAGGAATCATTTTCTTATCTTTTAGAAGGTGGGGCTCGTCCTTTAGCCGCGTATGTATTCGAAGGTGATACAAGTTTTTCCTTGCAGCATACTAAGCAGGAGTATCCTTCCTATGGTACAACGGATTTTAGATATCCGGCCTTTGAAATAAAACAAAAAAATGGAAGTAGAATAACTAATTTTGAATTTGAAACTTATAACATTTTTAAAGGTAAAAAGAAATTAGAAAAACTTCCAGCAACGTATGTAGAAAACGAAAAAGAAGCTCAGACTTTAGAAATAATACTTTATGATAAATTAATTAAAACAAGATTAATGCTTAGTTACACTATTTATGAAGACTTTCCCATAATAACCAGAAATGCAAAGTTTATTAATGACGGGGAAGAAGAAATTACTTTGACAAAAGCAATGAGCTGTAGTTTGGATTTACCTGATTATGATTATGAAATGGTACATTTATGTGGAGCCTGGAGTAGAGAAAGGCATGTGAAAAGCAAAAGACTAGAGCAGGGAATTCAATCAATTTACAGCTTAAGGGGGGCAAGCAGTGCAGAGCACAATCCCTTTATAGCATTGAAGAGATCTGAGACGACTGAATTTGAGGGTGAGGTTTATGGTTTTAGTTTAGTTTATAGTGGAAATTTCTTAGGTGAGGTTCTTGTTGATACTCATAATACCTCCAGAATAATGTTGGGAATACATCCAAACATGTTCGAATGGGTATTACAGAAAAATGAAAGCTTTCAAACTCCTGAAGTAGTTATGGCTTATTCACATAACGGAATGAATGGAATAAGTCAGGCTTATCATAAATTATATAGGACCAGACTTGCCAGAGGATATTGGAGAGACAGAGTGCGTCCAATATTAATAAACAATTGGGAAGCCACAATGTTTAACTTTAATGAGGAGGTAATACTTAAGCTTGCTAAGACTGCAAAAGAGCTAGGAATAGAATTATTTGTATTAGATGATGGTTGGTTTGGAAATCGAAATAATGATAAATCAGGTCTAGGAGACTGGTATGTAAATACAAAAAAACTTCCAAGTGGAATTATTGGACTTTCTAAAAAAATAGAAGAAATTGGAATGAAATTTGGGCTCTGGTTTGAACCTGAAATGGTCAATAAAGACAGTGACTTATATAGAGCTCATTCAGATTGGATTATTCATACTCCAAACAGAAGTACATCACATTGTAGAAATCAATATACCTTAGATTTTTCAAGGGAAGAAGTAATTGATTATATATATGAATCCATGTCAAAAGTATTTCGGGAAGCTTCTATATCGTATGTAAAATGGGATATGAATAGATATATGACAGAATGTTATAGTGTTGCTAAAAGTGCAGAAAATCAAGGAAAAGTAATGCATGAGTATATTTTGGGAGTATATTCCTTATATGAAAGATTGACCTCTGAATTTCCTCATATTTTATTTGAATCCTGCTCGAGCGGTGGTGCAAGATTTGATCCTGGAATGTTGTACTATGCACCTCAATGTTGGACAAGTGATAATACAGATGCAGTAGAAAGAATGAAGATACAGTATGGAACCTCATATGTTTACCCAATAAGCAGTATTGGAGCACATGTATCTGAAGTGCCAAATCAACAAGTATTTAGAACAACTCCATTAGAGACAAGGGCTAATGTAGCTTATTTTGGAGCATTTGGATATGAGTTGGATTTAAATACCTTATCAAAAGAAGAAAAAGAAATTATAAGAGAACAAGTTAAATTTATGAAGGAAAAAAGAGAATTAATTCAAAAAGGAACTTTTTATAGATTAGTAAGTCCATTTGAAGGTAATGCAAATTCATGGATGGTTGTATCAGAAGATAGATGTGAAGCATTAGTTGGATATTACAAAGTATTAAATTGTGCCAATGATGCTTTTAAGAGAATTAAACTTCAAGGTCTTAATACAAATAAAAAGTACTATATTAATGACAATAAAAAGGAGATATTTTTTGGGGATGAGCTAATGTTTGCAGGTATACCTGTGAAAAAAGAAGAACTTTGTCAAGATGGAGGAGACTTTACTTCAGCAATATACTATGTAAAAGAAATAAATGAATAGTCATAGTTAAAGTGAAATGAATTCTTTTCTTTACTATAACTAAAATTTTAAGGCAAAGCCCGAAATGAAAGGAAGGTGAATTTTGAGATAAAAAGAATGCAGTATAATTTCATAATTGAATAAATCTTATAATTGGGTAAAAGTGAGAAATTTTGAGGAGGTTTTAGGTTTATGAAAAAAATTTTAGCAACGATTCTAAGTCTATGCGTTTTGGGAGCAATGACTCAAGGACTAGAAACAACGGCTTGGGCAGCTGATACCATGACTGTAGACTGCACAAATGTGCTTAGAGATGTAACGCATTGTGCAAGTGGTTCCCTTTACGGAATCACTGAAAATAAACCAGCAGATGTAAGTGGGCTTGTGGCTCCGCTTAAACCATATGTAATGAGAAATCCCGCTAGAGGAGCCTCAGGCAACCAACATGCTTTTGGAGCTGCAATACCTGTTTCGGATAGGCTTGCCTCAATTCCAAGTGCCAAAGTATCAATTGATTTAGCAGATATGCTTCCAGGCTGGCCATATCAGTGGCCAGGTATGACAAGCTGGCTTAATCAGGTGACTTCATTTATCAATGACAAGAAAGCATCTGGTCGTAATAATTATTATGGTTATGAAATATGGAATGAACCTGATGGGACCTGGAATTCTGCCAATGGAACTTTCAATGATATGTGGAAGCAGACTTACAATGTTATTCGTGCAAAGGATCCTAGCGCTAAAATCATAGGGCCTTGCTATAGCTATTATAATCGTACTACTATAAGTAACTTTTTGAGTTTCTGTAAAGCAAACAACTGTCTTCCTGATATAATGAGCTGGCATGAACTCAGTGGGATTGAGGGGGTATCATCACATTTAAGAGACTATAGTCAATTGGAAACTTCTCTTGGAGTAAGCCAATTGCCAATCAGTATAAATGAATATTGTGATTCTAATCATAACCTTGAAGGACAGCCAGGATCATCAGCACGTTATATAGCAAAATTTGAACGTTATAAGGTAGACAGTGCATGTATATCCTGGTGGTTTGTTCCTGCTCTAGGCAGATTGGGAAGTCTTTTAGCTACCGATACTCAAAAGGGTGCAGGCTGGTATTTATATAAATGGTATGGAGATATGACAGGAAAAATGGTCAGCGTAACACCACCAAATGACGACAGTAATTTAGTAGATGGAGCTGCGTGTGTTGATTCAAATAATAAGTATATAAGTTTTATTTTTGGAGGGCCAAATGATGGTACAATAAACACAACATTTAAAAACATTCCATCCTTTATAGGCTCAACAGCATCTGTAAAGGTGGAGAAGATTGATTGGGTAAGCAAGGATACAGTATCTTCTGGACCAGCTACAATTTCAACATCCAATTATTCTGTAGTTAATGGACAGATTACAGTGCCATTAACAGGCTGCAACAGCAGTTCTGGGTATCGTATCTACATTACTCCGGGAACTACTTCAGGAACTGGCGGCAGTGTATCTGAGGGAACATACAAGCTAATTAACCGCAACAGTGGAAAAGTACTAGATGTTTATAACAATTCAACAGCAGACGGTGCTGACGTTATACAGTGGAGCGATAACGGTCAGAATAATCAGAAGTGGATTATTACAAATACGAATAATGGTTATAAGCTTACAAATGCTAATAGCGGAAAAGTATTAGATGTTTATAATAGTTCAACAGCAGATGGTGCTGATGTTATACAATGGAGTGATAATGGACAGAATAATCAGAGGTGGAATATTATAGATGAGGGAAATGGATACTATAATCTGGTAAATGTCAATAGCAGCAAATTGTTGGACGTTGATAACGATTCAGTGGCAGATGGTGCCAATGTGCTACAGTGGAGTAGTAATGGTGGCTATAATCAGCAGTGGCAATTGGAAAAGTAAGATAAGTAAAACTAATATAATAAATAAAAACTGATTACAAAAAAATTCATGTAATCAGTTTTTTTGTTCAATTTCTAGTAATTTAATTTAACTTACTCTTGTGGCTGTTTTTTTGCATGTCAACACTTTAAGAAGTATTATTAATATCATATCAATTATTAACTGGGAATATTGCTCCAGCAGTATTTGATTCTATTATTTTAGGCAATCCAATCTTACGAGCACTATCATTATTCATATTAGTATTTAGAAAAGGTACATAAATTCCATTTTAAGAGGAACTTATTTGTTATTTTATAACATCAAAATACATGTTACCGTATACAGGTAGATATCACAGAAAAGAAAAAAATTAAAGGAGGAGAAGAGTGGATAATATAAATGGCAGATAAATATGAGCTAAAATCATAAAAAAAAGGAGAGAGAACATGGAAATAGAGATAAAAGATTTAAAAGATGTAGTAATAAATGGAGTTAGATTCTCATTTAAAGAAAATCATAATATATATAAGGAAAATTTCTTTGAATGGGTAGGATTCCCATTAGTTAGCAGTTTTAAAACTAATAATATTATGGCAGGCTTGTTACAGGGCTGGCATCATACACCAGAGTTTGATTTAATTGAATATCATGAAGACAAAGAATTATTTTATTTTTTTCAGGGAACATCATTAATGCTATTTGTTGATATTAATAATGGAGAACCTGTAATGGAAACCGTGCAAATTGTACGTATTCCAGCAGGAACAGAGTTGGAAATTACCCAAGGAAAAGGCCATTTTGTTCCAGTTGCAGAAAATGAAAAATTCAATGCAATTGTAATTTCGCCAGTTCAAGAGGCACCTAGATTACGATTAGTTGAAAAAGTTATTGGAAAATGGTTATAATTTTATTAGGAATTTGATAGAATAACCTTACAGATTATTGCAATAGTCTTTTATGATAAAATATAAAAAATCATAGAAGGCTATTTTGTTATGTAACTGGTGTTTTCCTATTAAATAAAAGAATTGTTGCATACTAATTAGGTATAATTTAGTTTAAAGAATTCTAGTGTCTTGCTATTTTTAATGGATTAAAATTGAATGATACATAAATTCCGTTTTAAAGGGAACTTATTTGTTATTTTACAACATTAAAACAAATGGTATCGTATACATATAGAAGACACAGAAAAGAAAAATGGAGGAGGCAAAAGAATGTATAACCTAAATGTAAGGCAAATTGAATTTCTAAACTTGTTATTAGAAGAGAAACAATATAAACCTATTAAATATTATACAGAATTCTTGAATGTGTCTGATAAAACTTTAAAGAAAGATTTAGTAGTAATTGAAGACTATTTAAGTAAATATAATGTTGAATTAGATAAAAAACGTAGTATTGGAATAATGATAAAAGATGTTATGAATGCAAAACTAATCCTACACAATATTCTTCAATTGCAAGAAAGTAAAAATGAAAAGATTTCGATTAATAATCGAAGAATTGAGATTATTAAGTATATGCTTATTGATTCACATAATAGCACTTCAATTCAAAAACTTTCAGATAAGTATTACGTTAGTAAGACAAGTATAGTTAATGACTTTAAGTATATAGAAAAATGGCTTTCTTCATTTAAGTTAAAATTAGAAAAAACAGTAGAGGGAACTCAAATAAAGGGATTAGAAGTAAATATCCGTAGGGCTATTGCATCTTTATTATTTGAATATTCAAATGGAGAAAGAAATGAAAGGACTATTGAAGAATTAGCAACACGTTTAGATGTAGTTACTTTAAATGGATTATCTGAGCTCTTTGAAAAAGACAAGATAATATATGTAAATAAGCTTTTACTTGATTTAGAGAAAAAATATAACTGCAGAATTGATGAACCATATTATATTAATTTACTTACGCATATTTTAATTTCAATGATAAGGGGGGTAAAAGGAAGGCCAATATACAAAAAGGAAAAAGGAGAAAACTTTAAAATAGGAAAAGAGTATGAAGAAGCAGTTTTATGTATTAGTAGTATTAATAGAGATTTTGGAATGAAATTAGATGAGGCAGAAGTTTATTATTTATATCAATATTTTGTATCATTTGGATTGATTAAAGAAGAAACGGAAAATGAAAATAAAGTAATAAATAAATTAGATTATATAGCAATAACATTTAGAGATAAAATGATCCAATGTATAGAAGAAATTTTGCAAATAAACATTACCAGAGATCAAGGTATAATGGATAAATTATTACTTCATATACGTCCAATGCTAAATCGTATGGAATATGATATTCAAATATCAAATCCGCTCATTAATCAAATAAAAGAACAATATCCTGTTCTTTTAAATATATGTAGAGTTGCTGGGCTTATGGTATCTTATGAATTAAAACAAAAAATAATTCCCATAGATGAAATTGGATACTTAACAGTATATTATCAGCTAGGATTAGAGAATTCTTTCACAAAGAGACGAGTTTTAGTTGTTTGCCATAGTGGTTATGGAACATCTCAATTGTTAAGTACAAAACTTAATAGGCATTTTCCAGAATTTGAGATTGTAGAAAGTATTTCTGCAAGTGGAATTGTTAATAGAAATCTTGATGACATTGATTTTATAATTTCAACAGTTCCATTGGATTTAAAATGCAAGCCATATTTATTAGTATCAACTTTTTTGAATGAATGTGATGTTAAAAATATATCTGATTTTTTACTTAATAATGAAAACAAGAATCTGAAGATACCGGTTACAACTAAATTTATTGGAGAATGGTTATGGGAAGAATTAATCTATTTTAATAAAACAGAAAATAGGGTCAAGAAAGAAATTTATAAAAAGCTCAAGAAAAATATTACCTTTAATAAAATAGATTTTAACAGAAATTTGATATTGCAAATAGGATTTTGCAAAAAAGAATGCATACTTGGGCTTTCGATGAATGATATAGAGAATAATGAGAAACAATTAACATTTTATATTGCTATGGAAAATATTGAAGTAATGACTCATTTATTAAAAGAAATAGTAAGTTTCAATATTAAAGAAAATTACGCTAATTATTTGATGAAATGTAAGAAGGAAAAGGATGTAAAGCAATACTTTAAACTAAATAATGAAGGTGGTATGAAAATGGAAGTAGATTTAGCAAAAGTAATACAAAAAGAAACAATAAAATTAGATATGGCTGCAACAACAAAAGATGAAGCATTAAAAGAACTTACAGAATTGTTATATGATACGGGAGTGCTTTCTAATAAAGAAGCATTTTTGGAAGATGTGTATTATAGGGAAACTTTAGGGGTAACAGGTATAGGAAATCAAATTGCGATTCCTCACGGAAAATCTAAATTTGTTGATAAAACATCAATAGCTTTTGGGAAAACAAGAGCTGATATTAAATGGGAGAGCTTAGATGATAATCCAGTGCATTTCATTATTTTATTTGCAGTAACAGAATCTGATAAAAATAGTGTTCATGTCAGATTGCTTTCAAAAGTAGCAGCAAAATTAGGAGATGATGAAGTATGTGAAGCTTTATTAAAAGCTAAAACTCCAGAAGAAGTATATGACATATTTACAAGAACAGAGGAAATTTAATAAGATAATCATTTGTTATATTGCTTATTAACTATCTATATTTATATAAATATTAAAAATACGAAAGGAGAAACGTATATGAAAATTGTAGGAATAGCAGCTTGTACATCTGGAATTGCACATACTTATATAGCAAAAGAAAAATTAGTGCGTGCAGCAAAAGCATTAAATCATGAAATTCACATTGAGACTCAAGGCACAATTGGAACAGAAGATGAACTTAGTCTTAAAGAAATTAAGGACGCAGATGTGGTAATTATTGCAGCTGACATTAAGGTAGGCGGCAGAGAAAGGTTTAAAGACAAGAAGGTTATTGATGTTTCAACAGATATTGTAATTAAATCTCCAAAAGCACTTATTAACAAGATTCAACAAGAGCTAGGTTTGTAAAAAATTTAAATATGAGGGGAGAACTTATTATGTTAAAAAAATTAGAATTAAAAAAGCACGCAATGACAGGAATATCATACATGCTTCCACTAGTTGTGGCTGCTGGTTTACTAATTGCTATTGGTAATTTGGCAGGGGGGAATCCATCATTAATTTCTGATTACAAAGCTTCCTACAGTATTTGGCAGGCAGCAGTTACATTGGGTGTATTTGGAATGCAGCTATTGCCAGCAGTAATGGGCGCTGCTATAGCATACTCAATTGCAGACAGACCCGGTATTGCACCAGGCTTATTAATGGGTATGGTAGCAAATGCTATGGGAGCTGGTTTCCTCGGAGGAATGCTTGGTGGATATCTTTCAGGTTATTTTGTAGTTTTTTTAAAGAATAATCTTAAAGTACCTAAGTGGGCTCAAGGTTTACTTCCAATGATGATAATTCCATTAATATCTTCAGTAGTCATTGGATTAATAATGTTCTTCGTTATTGGAAGACCAATAGCATCAATCTCAGCTTCCCTTACTTCTATGCTTAATAATATGCAGGGGGGGTCAAAAGCAATATTTGGACTAATTATGGGGGCTATGGCAGCATTTGATTTCGGAGGTCCTGTTAATAAAGTTGCTTCTCTTTTTGCTGATGGATTGCTACTACAAGGTGTTTATGGACCAGAAGCTATTAAGATTTGTGCATCTATGATTCCTCCTTTTGGTGTTACATTATCTTGGTTAATAAGAAGGGCTAGATATTCTAAAAGTGAAGCTGACAATATAAAAATTGCTTTTCCAATGGGAATATGTATGATTACTGAAGGTGTTATTCCAATTGCAGCTGTTGATCCACTTCGTGTAATATTCTCCTGCTCCTTTGGTGCATCGATTGGAGGAATGTTAATTATGTTATTGAATGTTGGCTCTCCAGTTCCTTCAGGAGGAATGTTTATTGTACCAGCTATGCAAAATCCTCTAGGCTTTTTAATTGCTTTAGGCGTTGGTTCTGTTATTACAGCAATTTTACTTGTAATTCTAAAAAAAGATTCAAAAGAACAATTGATTGAAGAAGAGGAGGAAGAAGAGGTAGATTTATCAGGTCTAGAAATAAAATAAAAATTTGCATAATAGATAGGAGAAAGTTTTATGTATGTTTCAATGACAGAAATGTTAAAAAAGGCAAATGAAGGAAATTATGCAGTCATGGCTATTAATTGTTTCAATTTAGAAACTGCAAGGGCAGTAATTAAAGCAGCAGAACTAGAAAATGCGCCTATAATAATTAATTTGGTTCAAGAGCACTTAATTGATCATTGCGATAGTGAACTAATAACTCCAATTGTAAAGACTTTAGCTAGTAGAACATCTATAAAGGTGGCACTTAATTTTGATCATGGGCAGGAAGTTTTATTTATAAAAAAAGCAATAGATGATGGTTTCTCTTCTGTAATGGTAGATGCTTCACGTTTTGGTTTACAAGGAAATATTGATATGACAAAGGAAGTGGTAAATTATGCACATCCAAAGGGGGTGAGTGTTGAAGGTGAAATTGGATGTTTAGGGGGAACAGAAGGCGGTGCATTTACAGACGACCATATGTATACGAATCCAGATGAAGCATTAAAATTTGCAAAAGAAACTGGAATTGATGCACTAGCAATATCAATTGGTACGTCACATGGGAATTACCCAGATGGAATGGTTCCAGAATTTGATTTTAAAAGATTAAAGACTATTAAGGAATTAACTAAAATGCCATTAGTACTTCATGGAGGTTCAGGTTCTGGAAGAGAGAATATTTTAAAGGCAGTTAAATATGGGATTAATAAAATAAATGTCGGCTGTGATTTTATGAATGCAAATGTTAAAGCTATTACATCAATATTAAAAGAAAGAGCAGATATTAATTATTACGTTTTAATGCATCAAGTTGAACGGGACAGTATTACTATTGTAAGAGATTATATTAAGATGTCAGGATCAAATAATAAAAATTAATATTAGAAAAATTTAAATAATAAATATTTAAAATAAAAAATTCAGATAAAAAGGAGAATGATATTATGTTAATCAATATGAAAGAGTTATTATCAGTAGCACAAGAAAATAAATTTGCTGTACCAGCCTTTAATACAAGCAGCTGTATGATTTTAAAAGGTGTCATGGAGGCAGCTAAAGAAAAGCAGGCTCCAGTAATTATTGCAATACATCCAGATGAATTATCATTTGTAGAAGATAGTTTTATAGCAAGCGTAAAAGAAGAGGCTTTTAAATCAGAGATACCAGTGGTTATTCATCTAGATCATGGTGGAACTTTTGAACAAGTTCTTAGAGCAATAAGATGTGGCTTCACATCAGTAATGATTGATGCTTCACATTTATCATTTGAAGAAAATATTGCAATCACAAAAAAAGTAGTTGAAGTAGCACATCCACTTGATGTTTCAGTTGAAGCAGAGCTTGGAACTATAGGAACAACAGGGAATGGAGGGGAATATGGAGCTGATAAAATAATTTTTACAGATCCAGAGAAAGCAAAAGAGTTTGTTGATAGAACTGGAGTAGATACATTAGCAATTGCTATTGGAACATCTCATGGAATTTATCCAAAGGATATGAAGCCAAAATTAAGATTAGATTTATTAAAAACTATAAGAGAAATTGTAGAAATTCCATTAGTATTGCATGGAGGGTCAGCTAATTCAGATGATGAAATCGCAGAGTCTGTAAAATTAGGAATATCTAAAATAAATATTTCTAGTGACATTAAAGATGCATTTTATAAGAAATGCCGTGAAATATTAACAGAAGATTTAGGTGCTCGTGAACCAAATGCTATTTATCCACCATGTATAGAAGCTATGAAGGAAGTTATTTATCATAAAATAAGTTTATTTAATGATGAAAACAAAGTAAAATATTACAACAAATAAAAAGCAGAAAAATAAAACATTCCAAATAATTTTTAGTATAAATAGTCTGCATCCACTTAATTTCAGCATTGAACTTATGAAATTAACTGGATGCAGACTATGTTACTTATGGATTATTATTTTACGGTATTATCAAAACAAGGAGGTAAATAAAATGAATAAAATAGGAATAGATATTGGAGGAACACAATTAAGAGTTGCCATCTTTGATGAAAGTGAAAAAATTATTAAAAGGGTAAAATTCAAAAATGAAAGAGATCTTGGATGTGTAAAAAATTTGAGTAAATTAGTTGACTTCATTAATAGTGAAAAAGAAAATTATGAATTCCTTGGAATTGGAATTGGTTGTCCAGGTCCATTAGATATCAAAAAAGGGAAGATTCTAAATCCTCCAAATTTAATTGGATGGAATGAATTTAATATTGTTGAGTTCTTTGAAAAAGAAACATTTCTAAAAACCAAACTAAATAATGATGCTAATGTTGCTGGATTGGCTGAAGCTTTATATGGAAATGGAGAGGGATATGAATCAGTATTTTTTATTACAATATCAACTGGAATAGGTGGAGCCTATATACTAAATAATAAAATAATAGGTGGAGCTAATTCTGCAGCTGCCGAAATTAACAATATTATTATTAATGAAGATAAATATTCCCACAATGGTTTAAATTATGGAGGACTAGAAGGTCAATGCAGCGGTACTAATATTGCAAGAATAGCTAGTGAAAAGTTAAATGAGAATTTAAATACAAAAGATGTTTTTAAATTATATTATTTAAAAGATAAATTAGCTGTGCAAATCATAGAAAATTTTTGTGAAAATATAGCTAAAGGCATCGCTAATATATGTGCAGTAGTCGATCCAGACATTTTTATAATAGGAGGCTCTGTTGTTATTCATAATCCACAAATAATTAGTAATATAAAGGAAAAAACAATGCCTAAAGTTCATAATCCTCAAACTTTAAAAATAAAAGTAGCAAAATTTGAAGATGATGCTGGTTTAATAGGTGCTTCTCAATTGGTTTAGTTAATATTTTACATTTTTTAAAAAATTAAGTCACAATCAAAAAAATAACAAGTTCATTTACATCTTGTTGAACCTGTTATTTTTTATGTGCCAATATAGATTTTTAACATAAAATTCTTAACAAGAAATTTCCAGTTATAGTGATTATCAAATATTTAATGTAGATAAATCTTTCGACATTCTCGAAATTAAGTTTATGAGCTTTCATAGCATTATATAAATAGTCTAAAACCCAAGTTCTTCTCCAATTAATATAACCTTTATCTTATTTGCAGGTTTGCTTGCTCTTGTTGTTACCAAATATGAACAAATACAATCTGGACTTAAACAACCTCCACAACTGCCTGTTACATAACATGGGGTTTTCGCATCTTGAAAATGTTGAATATTTGCTGGCCCGGCAATTGTTCTAGCTCTCTGCACTGCATCATCAAGGTTTTTTACAATTTTATTCATTCCAGCTACGACTATGACACTTTTTGGCCCAAAAATCATAGCAGCAACACGATTGCCATTTCCATCAATGTTAAATAGCTGACCATCTTCACTTATGGCATTACTACTCATTAAGAAAGTGTCACATAAAAGTGCCTTTCTCATAAGATCTGTTCGTTCTTCAGGACTTTTTGCAGTGTCCCTATCAATAACTTCATACCCCTTTTTTTTTACAAGTTCTTTTATGCCAATTTCATTTAAGGTTTCAGAACCACCCCAGGATACAACGTGACCTTGAGGAATTAACTCTAAAATCTGCTCAAGTGCTTCATCTTTGGTTTTACAATAATACGCATCAAAATGACGCCTTTTTAAAGAGTCAACTACTTTTGTACTCAATTTATCATAGCGTTTTTCTAATAGAGATTGTCTTGTCATTTAAACGTCCTCCTTATAAATATGCCTTATATCATTTCTTGAATTAAAATACTTTTATATTATTATGATATATTTATAACATAATTAACCATTTTATATAAGTATGCACTTTTTTGTAACATAGTATATGAAATGATACTAAGAGCATGTTATAATTTTGAAATGAGGAGTAGTAGATATATAGTATATAAATAATATATCAATTTGAATTAATATATTAAAAAAGGAGTAGCAAACCCTATCGGAAGAAATTTTAAATTGATAGGGTTAATAATTAAGGAGATGATAAAGTTTGATTTACATAAATACTTTCGAACTGTGTGATAAAGTACTTTCTAATCCTAATATATATCCTCATAATGTGTTTTTAGGTAAAAATGAGAAATGCCTTGTTTTTGATAAGATTACAATATTCTATGGAAATAATGCTTGTGGAAAATCTTCTTTGTTAAATATTATAGCTAATAAATTGAAGTTAACTGGAAAGGAACAAGTACAGGGAAATCCTTATTTTAAAGAATTTGTAGATGATTGCAGATACGGATTTGGAGAAAATGAAATAGGGCAGATGTGGTATGGAATTCCTAGAAATAGCCGCTATATTAAAAGTGAAGATATAATGTATGAAATTAAGAAAGTTCAACAGGAAGCTATATTAAGAAAAGGATATATTTATGAACAGGCTGAAAAAGGATATAGCAGAGAGCAGTTAGAAATACTAGAGAATTCTTATAAGATGAAAGAACAGATAGAAAGAATTAAATATGGTCAGGAAAAGTACTCAAATGGTGAAACTAGCCAGCAAATATTTGATGAATGGCTTCAAGCAGATGCATTATATCTTTTAGATGAACCAGAAGTTTCATTATCGCCTCAAAACCAAGTACTTTTAGCTGAGAAGATTAATTATGGAGCAAGATTTTTAAATAATCAGTACATAATTGCAACCCATTCACCATTTATGCTTGGAACTTTAGATGCAAAAATATATAACTTGGACTCAAAAAATTTAGATGTATGCGGCTGGAGTGAATTGGACAATGTGAAGTATTTTTATGAATTCTTTAAGAAGTATCAAGTGGAATTTGAGAAATAGTTATTAGATTTAGGTTAAAAGTATTTTTATTCCTTAATTCGTACATTTAAAGAAGAAAGTATTGATTATATTTAGGTATCATGAGAATATGAATACAAGGAGATTGATTTAAATATTGCTTTCTTTTTCTTGTAATAATTATATCATTTAGTAATTAGGGGATTATATATGATATTCAGATAGTTATTTATTATGAGATAAATGGGTTAGACCATTATTATAGTAGATAGGTATTTAGTAATTCAATTTCTAAAAAAATCATAGCTGCTTAATTATACTACTAGTGGGTTATTAAGGGGTATTAAAGAGGCGTAAGCCTCTTATTTTTATATAAAAATTCATTGCATTTCAATTAGGAACAAGAAAATTAAAAAACAAAAACTTAATAAAGATAGAAGAATAAAAATATAAGCTGCTCGAGAATACTAAGCTCAAGAGCAGCTTATATTTTTATAGAATTTAAATATAAGAGTACTATGTTCGAAGATATTAATTTAACTAAAGATTAAAATTGATCCAATTTCGTTGTTCTTCAGGTAACCAACCTGAAACGGGCCTAAGTATTTCACATGTTATAAGTCTATCGGAAGCATCAAGAAATTTAATTATTCGGTTATTAATATCATCAGCTGATAATGATGTTTTAACTAAGTAAGTACTTTCAAGGTAATGGCACCATTCACCTAATGCTTCAATAGATTCGCAAACCTTTTCATAATTTTTACATGGTTCACTTAAATCATAACTAATCATATATACTGCCATAAACTCTCATCCCCTTTTTTTAATATAATTTTACCATAAATTGAGATAAAAGGGTAAAAATAAAAACAAAAAAGTTGTATGAATTGAAAATTAATTTGCTTAATGTTAAGCAAAGGAAATATTTAGCTTGAGACTTTAATAGAAATGATTAAAGCATAGATATAAAAGAACTACGGATAAAATAATATATATTGTAATTTCCAAGATACCCTTCACAATTAACAATTATTGAAGAAATTCTGTAAGGATTTCAGCCAGAATTGTCAATTGTATTTCCAAATTGTAATTGCAATACATGTATCAAAATTAATATGTAAATGTTTTTTGCAATAGCATCATAATAAAAATGAATGAAAGATGAGAAATTTACTAAAACTATAATAAATTTAAATAAAAAAGCTAATAAAAATATTAATAGATGGAGAGACTTGGTATATGAATAAAGATGTAATAAAAATTGAGGATATAGTAAATATATTAATAAAAAGGTGGAAAATGATACTCGGAATTACTTTAATTGCAACTGCACTTTCAGCAATAATAAGCATTTTCATAATTTCGCCTAAATATGAAGCAAGTACGAAAGTGTTTATTGGTAAAGAGCTTAATGCTCAAGGACAGGAACAGAGTTATGACACTAATGATGTTCAGATGTATCAAAAATTACTAAAGACATACGTTGAAATAATTAAAACTAATGATTTGATAGATAGAGCTATTAACTTTAGTAATTTGAATTTAAGTTCTGATAATATACTAAACACATTAAGTGTTACTCCAAGATCTGATACGCAGATTTTAGAAATTAGCTATATAAGCCCACGTAAATCAGAAGCTGGTGATGTGGTAAAAGCAGTTACTGATGAATTTATGAGATCGTCAAAAGAACTAATACCTAATGGCAATGTAAAAACGATAGAAAGTGTAAAGGTAACAGATAATCCAGTAAGTCCAAATAAGAAATTAAATATAGGAGTAGCTTTTGCGGCAGGGGTAATTATCAGTTTAGGATTAAGCTTTCTAATTGAGTTTATGGATAATACTTTTAAAACTAGAGAGGAAATGGAAGAAATATTAGGAGTTCCGGTTTTAGGAACTATTCCTGATAAATTTAAGTCCTAGAAAGGTGTGCAGGTATGTCAGTATTAGAGGCAATAAAACATTATAAGAAAGGAAAAGATAATAATACAATTGATGATAGAATTCATGCAGGGTTTATAGTAGAAGAAAAGCCGAGATCAGTGATCGCAGAAGCATATAGAACCTTGCGGACAAATATTCAGTATTCTTCATTTGATAAAGAGATAAGAACCATTGCAGTTACAAGTGCAGAAATGGCGGAAGGGAAATCCACTGTTGCTGGAAATATTGCTTTAACCTTTGCACAAAGCGATAAAAAGGTTATTCTGGTAGATTGTGATTTAAGAAAACCTTCAGTACATAAGAACTTCAAAGCATCAAATTTAGTTGGAATTTCAGAAATTTTAATTGGAAAGGTTTCTATTGAAGAAGCTGTGCAAAAACGTAATGATAATTTATATTTTTTAACTTCAGGGAAAATTCCTCCTAACCCATCAGAGATGCTAGCCTCATCAGCCATGAGTAATTTGATTGAAGAATTAAAAAAAAGATATGATCTTGTAGTTTTAGATACGGCCCCCATTAAAGCAGTTACGGATGCTCAAATACTTTCAACAAAAGTTGAGGGGACTATTTTAGTAGTTAGAGCAGCTGTAACAAAAAGGGATTCGGTTATAGAGGCAAAAAATCTTCTAGATAAGGTTGGAGCTAATATAATAGGAGCAGTATTACACGCAGTAGAAAATACTAGGGGAAAATACAGTAACTATTATGGAAATGAAGAGGATAAGGAATAAGAATATTTAAGCACATGAAAGCTGTAAACTGAATAAAAGGGGGTGTGGTTATGATAGCAGATATACATTCGCATATATTACCAGGTATTGATGACGGTTCTGAGAATATGGAAATGACATTAGAAATGTTAAGAAATGCAGAGAGAAATGGAACACGAGAAATTGTAGCAACTCCTCATTATTTATTAGAATATGGAGATGCAACTATAAATGAAGTTAAAGCTTTGACTGAGGAAGTTGCGACAGCTGCAAATAGAGAAGGAATCAATATTAAAATTTATAGTGGTCAGGAGATTTATTATAATGAAAACATTATTGAAAATTTTTTGCAGGGTAATATAGGGACCATAAATGATTCCAGATATATGCTGATTGAATTTCCTATGCACGGATTTGATAATAACATTGTTGATGTTATTTATGAATTACAGGTTAGGGACATAGTTCCAATAATAGCTCATCCTGAAAGATATAAACCATTTAGAGAAGAACCATCATTAATTAATAAATTTATTGATGCAGGATATTTATTTCAGATAAATTCAGGAAGTATTGAAGGGAAGTTTGGAGAAAGTGTTAAAAAAACTGCTTCGTTATATTTAGAAAATAACATATATAATTTCATTGGTTCTGATGCGCATAATGTAGAATGTAGAAATTCAGGCATAAGAGATGCCATTAAAGTATTGAAAGTTACAAGTGTTAACGGCAGCTTAATGAATGAAAAAATACTTGAAGAAAGTTCTGAAAAATTATTAAATAATCATGATGTAGAATTTTATGGTAAAAAAATTAAAAGCAAAAAATCTATATTATCGTTTCTTAAGATATAATCAATATTATGTGCTTAAAACTTATATCCCATAAAAATGAAAACAGAATAAATATTTGTCATAAAACGCTATATTAGCAACTATCCTTGATATTGCTTAATGTAGCGTTTATTGTGTGTTGAAAAGTGTATATACTCATTGTAATATAAATTATACAGAGTGTAGAGAAAACAAAATTACATTAAGCAAGATTCATCTTATAGAAGAAGCAATTAGGTTTACTATTATTTATCTTAATTAAAAGAGGTAAAGAATTAAAAAACTTGATTGCTAATTAATTATCATAGGGCGGTGATAAAATGCAGCAACTAGAAATTAATAAAGGGGAGGCTATCTTCCAAGATAGAGCTGAACCTAGGGTGGAGTATTACTTTTTTAAGAGGACTATGGATATTCTTTGTTCTTTAACTGGATTAACGCTTTTATTGCCAATATTTTTAATTATTGGAATAATAATAAAACTTGAATCAAGAGGCCCAATATTTTTTGCTCAAGAACGGATTGGGAAAAATGGTGAAGTATTTAAGATGTACAAGTTTAGATCAATGGTAGTTAATGCAGAAAAATTAAAGAAAGAACTACAATGTAAAAATGAGATGAGCGGACCAATGTTCAAAATGAAGAATGATCCAAGAGTAACTAAAGTTGGCAGATTCATAAGAAAAACAAGCATAGATGAACTTCCACAATTGTTTAATATACTAAAAGGTGAAATGAGTTTAGTTGGACCTAGACCTTCACTTCCTAAAGAAGTTCAAAAATTCGATGACTGGATGATGACTAGATTAGAGGTTAAGCCAGGATTAACCTGCTATTGGCAAGTTTCAGGTAGAAATGATATTGATTTTGAAGAATGGATGGAATTAGACATAAAATATGTGCAGGAGAGAAGTATTTTAATTGATATTAAATTAATTTTCAAAACATTTTCTGTACTTTTTGGAGACAAACATGCTAGATAGAAGGAGAGATATGAATATGAAAATAGTAGTTGCAGGAACAGGATACGTAGGATTAGTTACAGGGGCATGTCTTTCAGAAATAGGGCATGATGTAACTTGTGTTGATATAGATAAAAAGAAAGTTGAAATGATGAAAAATGGAATTTCACCTATATACGAACCAGGTTTAGATGAACTTCTAAAGAGAAATCATGACGATAATAGATTACATTTTACAGTTGATTATAAAAATGCTTACAAAGATGCTGATTTAATATTCATAGGGGTTGGTACTCCAGAAAGAGAAGATGGATCAGCTAACTTAGATTATGTATTTAATGTATGCAGTCAAATTGCAGATAATGCAGAGAAAGATTGTTTAGTAGTTGTTAAATCAACAGTTCCAATAGGAACTAATGATAGAATTGAAGAATTTTTAAAAGAAAATGTTAAAAATAATGTTCATATAGAAGTGGCTTCAAATCCAGAATTTTTAGCACAGGGCACAGCCGTTATTGATACCTTATATGCTAAGAGAATTGTAATAGGGGTTGAATCAGAGAACTCAGAAAGACTTTTAAGACGAGTTTATGAAGCTTATAATCAGCCGATAGTTGTTACAAATAGAAGAAGTGCAGAAATGATTAAATATGCTTCAAATGATTTTTTGGCACTTAAACTATCATTTATGAATGAAATAGCAAATTTTTGTGAAATGGTTGGAGCAGATATTGAAGATGTAGCTAAAGGAATGAGTTTTGATCCAAGAATAGGAGATAAATTCTTAAGTGCTGGAATCGGATATGGGGGATCATGTTTCCCTAAAGATACTAAGGCACTTCATTGGTTAGCTAATGACAATGGATATGAATTAAAAACAATAAAAGCAACAATTGAAGTAAATGAAAATCAAAAGTATAAATTATTCAGACAAGCTAAAAAGAGATTTGGCAGCTTAAAAGGATTAAAGGTAGCAGTACTTGGCTTAACATTTAAACCTGGAACTGATGATTTAAGAGAAGCACCATCAATACCAAATGTAAGAAGATTAATAGATGAAGGTGCTAAAGTATTTGCATACGATCCAGTTGGAGTTAATAATTTTAAAAAGATATATCCAGACGAAATAACTTATGTAAGCACTCCAGAAGAAACTTTAAAAGATGCAGATATAGCATTTATATTTACAGAATGGAATGAAATCAAAGAATTAGATTTAAAGATTTATGAAGAATTAATGAATACGCCTATAATCTTAGATGGCAGAAACTGTTATAAAGTAAAAGAAGCTAAAGGTCGAGAAATAGATTATTATTCAATTGGACGAAAAGCTGTTCTGAATTTTGAGAAAAAACTTAAAGAAGAAATGACAGCTATGGTAATATAGATATTTAACTTTGAAAAGTCAGAGGCTTTTCAAAGTTAAACTGTAAGCTGTGAATTTTAAACTGTAAACTGATAAAAGGGAGGGATTAGATGAAGGTATGTTTTATAACTTCAAGTGGTGGCCACTTGACTCATTTAATTCAATTAAAAGAGTGGTGGCAAGATAAGGAGAGATTTTGGGTTACTTTTGAGAAGGAGGATTCAAAATCAATACTTAAAGATGAGAAAAAATATTGGTGTTACTTCCCTACAAATAGAAATATTAAAAATTTAATTAAAAACACATTTTTAGCCTTAAAAATACTTCATAAAGAGAAGCCGGATTTAATAGTCAGCACTGGCGCAGCTCCTGCCATTCCATTTTTCTACTTAGGAAAGCTTTTTGGTGCAAAGGTAATTTACATTGAAGTGTATGATAGAATAGAGAAACCAACAATAACAGGAAAAGTAGTTTATCCAATTAGTGATTTATTTGTGTTGCAGTGGGAAGAGCAAAAGAAATTTTATCCAAAGGGAAAAGTATTGGAGGGATTATTTTGATATTTGTTACAGTAGGAACTCATGAACAAGGTATGAATAGATTATTTATAGAATTGGATAAGCTAGTTGAAAAAGGGCAAATTACAGATGAAATATTTGCTCAAATTGGATATAGCAATTATATTCCTAGAAATTATAAAAGTAAAAAAATGATTGGATACGATGAAATGGACGAAAACATGAGGAAAAGTGATATAGTTATAACTCATGGGGGCCCAGGCAGCATATTTCATCCACTTAAATATAATAAGGTACCAATTGTGGTGCCAAGAAATCCTGAATTTAATGAACATGTTGATAATCATCAAATACTTTTCACTAAAAGGTTAGATGAAAATTCGAAAGTTATTGGAGTATATGATATTGAAAATTTAGATGAGACAATAAGAAATTATAACGAGCTTTCTAAAAAATGCAATAATTATAGTTCTAGTAAAAATGAGTTCATTAAAAAATTTGATAAGGCTGTTCTTGAAATAATGTAAATATAGAAATCATTAAGCTATAATTAAATTATAATTAAGTTTAATGATTTTTTGCAAATACGGATTTTTAAGGAGAACAAACGATGAATATATTATATATAAACAGAGGTATGGGTCTTGGTGGAGTTGAAAAATGCATTCTTCAGCTAACTAAAGAATTTAAGGAAGAAAATAAAATTATAGCTGCAAGCATGGGTGGAGAATTAACAGAAGAACTTAAAAAACTGGATGTTAAACATTATAATATTATGAATACAGATTCTAAAAATCCATTTAATATACTAAAAAATCTATTAATTATATACAAGATAGTGAAAAGAGAGGAGATAGATATAATTCATAGTCATCACAGAATGACTACCTTATTATCAAAAGCAATATCAAAATTTACAAAAACTAAATTAATACATACTCAACATTTATGTATTGAAGACAAATTTAAATTAACTAATTTCGCATTGAAAAATATTAAAATAATAACTGTAAGTGAAGCGGCTAAGAAAATTCTAATTGAAAAAGCCAATTTGAAAGGAAAAAATATGACTACAATATACAATACAATAGAAACTAAGAATAGTAATAAAATAGTTGACAGCAGACTTTTAAGTTTAAAAGAACAGGGATATTTTATAGTAGCTCAAATAAGCAGGTTAGTGGATTATAAAGGAATTTATGATTTCATTGAAGTGGCTAAGAGAACCACCTTAGAAAATAAAAAAATAAAATTTGTATTGTTAGGTGATGGGCCAGAACTAAATAATGCAAGTGAAGTTATTAAAAAAGAAAATTTAGATGAATCAATATACTTATTAGGATCAAAAGATAATGTAATAGAGCACTTGAAATATATAGATATATTACTTTTGTGTTCATATATTGAAGGATTACCATTAACCCCATTGGAGGCTTTTTCTCAAGGAGTTCCAGTTATTGCTACAAATATTGATGGAACAAATGAAGAAATAGAAGATGGATACAACGGATATTTGGTAGAAATGAAAGACGCTGAAACCTTTAAAGAAAAAATACTTAAGTTACACAATGATAAAGTAGGATATAACTGTATGAAAAGCAGTTGTATAGAAACCTTTAATATAAAATTTAACAACAAAACATATTATGATGCGCATTTAAAGGAATATAAAGACCTTTTAAGTTAAGCGAAACATAATTAAAAATCTTTCTAGAGTATGATCCTAGAAAGATTTTTTATTGTTAAAAGCCTCAAAATTGTTAGAATTCAATATTACATGTTCATATGCTTTAAGTTATACAATATCAAGAATATAACCTTATATATTAAAAATAATTTTATTTTTTCTCATACCAACATTTAACACAAGACCGAGTGACATAAAATTTACAAGAATTGAGCTCCCACCATAACTCATAAATGGAAGAGTAATTCCAGCAACTGGCATAAGCCCAATAGTCATACCAATGTTTTGAAAGATAGAGAATAAGAATCCAGATGCTGTACCAACGCAAATAAGCCTACCAATAATATCTTTAGATTCTTTTGCTATCTTAATCATTCTATAAATTAAAATACTATATAAGATTATGAGAAAGATAGAACCTAACAAGCCCCATTCTTCTCCAACTATAGCAAATATAAAATCTGTATGAACTTCTGGAATAAACCCACTAGGTGCATGAACTCCTTTTAAAAAACCAGATCCAAAAAAGCCACCAGAACCTATACTAATCATAGATTGCATCAATTGAAAGCCTGCATCTTGTTGATAAGAGTCTGGATTTAAAAATACTAATATTCTGTCTTTTTGATATGCCTTTAGAAGGCCACTATACCATATTATAAGACTTAATGGAATTGCAGATAAGAATCCTATTTTAAGAATTTTCAAATTTAAGTCAGAAATAAAGTACATTCCGAGTGTAATAAAAAAACAAATAAGTGTCATTCCTAAGTTTGGTTGAACTAATATTAAAAACATTGGAATTCCAGCATAAAGCGATAGAATAAGAAAGTTTTTTAAGTTATTTATATTGCCGTCCATATCGTCTAGTTTTTTTGCAATAATTAAAATTAATCCGAACTTTACAAATTCGCCAGGTTCTATGGCTCTATTTCCAAGCCTTATCCATGAAGATGCCCCTTTTACTGCTCTGCTTGTTATATCATTAAATAATAGGAGTGCAATTCCAGACCAGTAAATTAATTTTGAATATCGCCCTAGAGAATTATAATCAAAGACTAAAATACAATACAATATTATTAGTCCAATAATTAACCACAAAAATTGCAGCTTAGCATAATAAAAACCAAGATTTGAATGTGTAACACTATATATATTCATAATTCCAAAAGTAGTAATAAGAATAGCTGTAATAATTATTGTAAAATCTAATTGCCTAAGAAGTTTTATATTAATTAAGAATTTGTTCATTTTAAAGTTCCTCCCCAGAAATAAAATAACAAAATATGAAATAATTATGTAGGAAATAATAAAAAGATACAATGCTTGTGGCCAATCTTAATTTTAATTTAATATTTGATATAAAAAATTCATATTTTCACTAATAGCTATTAAAATTAAAAATTTATAATGCACTATTGATAATTGTGATTAATTGCAATAAATCAGGCATATGTGTAAAAATCCTGAGTCATACTGGCCTGCAATTTTCTTCTATTTAGCCTTTAACTGACAATAAATAATTTAATTTAAAATATGTAAATATAAAACAATTTTTTGGTTAAACTATACATATAAAAATTTGGCGTGGAGATTTGTAGTAGATTAAATAAAAATTGTATATAGATACATACTTCTGTACTTGATTTATAATTTGAAAGCTATATATAACATTTACTCGACTTAAGTGTATATGCAAACGAAGAAAAGAGATACATGTTTGTGGAGCAGGCATTTAAAATGAGCTGTTAAAAACACTTAAAGGAAGATTGTTCGAATTTAGCTTGTCAAACAGAGGTTGGAACATGCTAAATTGGATGCTTAGTGTTTTTAGCGAAATTTTCATAGTCCTGCGGAATAAATATGTATCTCTTTTCGGTTGTTATACGCTTAAGTCTATTTTAAATGTTTGATATATACATTGGGATTTGGGGGAGAAGCATGTTTTTTATTTTTAATTTAATTTTTGATATTTTTATTTTCCAAAACTGCCTAGTTGCATATATTCCAAAGTTAGGCTATATTGATGAATCTTTTACGATTTCGCTAATTTTATTATCAATATTTTATATGTTTAATAGAAAAAAACATATAATTATGTATCGTAGTGAAATAAAGGTAATAGGCTTATTTTTTGTTTTATTATTTTTCGGAATAATGGGAAATATACTGCATAATATTCAACCCCAGAAGATTGCAATATATAAAGACATTTTAGCTATAAGTAAGTTTGTAGTTTGTTATGTATTCACTTTAATTGTTTCAAATAATATAGATAAAGATCTACTATTAAAAAAAGTAGCAAATAGGTCAAGAATATACCTAACTGTGATATTTATCTTTTTAATTATTAATTTAATTCATGATATAGGAATGTCAATGGATGTAAGGTATGGAATAAGAAGTTATAAGTTCTTATATGAGCATCCAACATATTTAGTGTCAGCTGCTGTTATATTATTATGTACGGTACTTAGTGATGAGAGAAAAAAATATGATATTTTTATTATTTTTGAAGCTCTAGTTATATTATTTTTTACACTAAGAAATAAAGCATTTGTATTTATACTTGGATATTTCTTTATGAAGATGGTAATGAAATATGCTAAAGCTATAAAAATACGGTACATATTAATTCTTGCTGTAATTGGAATTTTTTCAACTTACAATAAAATTATGGAGTATGCATCATATTATCTTACTGCAGCTCGTCCAGCATTATTTATTGTGGGATTTATGTTAGCAAAAAGATATTTTCCATTTGGAAGTGGTTTTGGCACCTTTGCTTCAGATTTATCAGGAGAATATTATTCGCCGTTATATTATGAATATGGAATAAATGTGGTTACAGGAATTACAGAAACTGATTATTCATATATTGGTGATACCTTTTGGCCTTATGTATATGGTCAATTTGGATTTATAGGTTTGGCTTTATTTTTGCTTATAATATTAAACATATTTAAATCAATACAACGAAGATACGAGTTACATAAAAAAGCTCAATATGCAGCTTTTTTAATATTAATATATATTTTGATTGCTTCAACGGCAGAATCAATATTTACGGATGTAACAGGATGCTTTAGCTTTGCTGTAATTGCTCTATATTTAGGAAACAATGTAGATAATAGTTCTCCCAAAAGTGAGAACAGTAATTAATGATTATAAAAGGGAAGATTGCTATGAATAATAACACATTAAAAGTACTTCAGATTGTTGATTCTTTAGAGGCAGGAGGTATTCAAGCGTTTATTTTAAACATTAATAAAAATATAAATTTAAATAAAGTTAGTTTTGATTACGTTGTATATAGAAATGAGGATACAAGTGAATTTTATGATGAGAATGTCAAAGAAATGGGGGGAGAGATAATATGTTTACCTGAAAATCATGGGATTAAAAGGATAAAGTCCTTTATAGATTTGTATAATTTTCAAAAAAATAAAAAATATCACATAGTACATATACATGGAGATCGGGCAAAGAGCTTTTTTGAAGCTGTTGCTTTGAGATTCTGTAAAACACCTGTAATAATAATACATTCGCATAATGATCGGATGAGTAAAGATAAGAAGTTATATTATATTCATTTAGGAATACAAAGCATCATAAAGCATTTGTGGAAATATGTTGTGAACTATGAATTTGCTTGTTCAAATAATGCAGCAAAATGGCTGTTTTCTAAAGCTGATGTAAAAGATTCTAAGGTTAGGGTAATAAATAATGGAATTGATGAGAAGAAATTCATATATAATGAGGAGACACGGCAAAGGTATAGAAAAAAGTTAAAGCTAGAAGATAAATTCGTTCTAATGCATGTTGGCCGTTTTACATATCAAAAGAATCATGATTTTTTAATTGACGTTTTTAATTCAGTTAGGTCTAAATGTAGTAATGCAATTTTGTTATTAATTGGAGAAGGGGAATTAAAGGAGGAAGTTATAAAAAAAGTAAAGTCGTTAAATTTAGAGGGTAAAGTGATATTTTACGGCCTTTCAAATGAAATTTATAACATACTTCAAGCAGCAGATATATTTGTTTTCCCATCATACTATGAAGGCTTACCAGTTGTTGGGGTAGAGGTACAGGCAGCAGGATTAATGACTATTGCATCGGATAGCATAAGTGATGAAATAAAAATAACAAATTATTGGAATTCTGTTTCTTTAAATAAATCTCCAAAAGAATGGGCAGAAATAATTTTAAAATACAAAGATGGATATATTAGAAAGGATACATCTGAAGAGATAAGGAATGCAGGATTTAGTGTGAGTGTTATAGCTAAAAAACTTCAAGATTTATATATTAACAATTAGAAAAGTGGAAATAAATAATAGTATGGGGATAATCTGTTGTCTTAAGGAGAATGAATAAATGATAAGTGTTATCATACCAGTCTATAACGTTGGAAAATATATACGAGAATGTTTAGAAAGTATTTTAAATCAGAGCTATAAGGATTTGCAAATAATAATTGTTGATGATGGTTCAACTGATAATACAATGGATATTGTTAAAGAGTATAAAGAAAAATTTGAAAATTTTACTGTTTTGCAGCAGCAAAATGCAGGTGTATCCGTTGCAAGAAATACAGCTTTTGACTATATAAAAGGTGAATATACAATATATATTGATCCAGATGATTTTTTAGAACTGGATATGTTTGAATCCATGTATAAAAGAGCTAAAAATTCTAATGTAGATATTGTAATCTGTGGATTTTATTTTTATTATAACCTAAAAGATAATAGAAATTATATTGAAAAGTATAAAGTTGATTCAAAGCAGGTATACAATAGCTATAAAGTCATGGAGCTTATGCTAAGCTATGAACTGCAAGGGCAGCTATGGAATAAGCTTTTTAAAAGCCAATTGTTAAAAGAAATTGATTTTAAGTTTGAGCCTAATAGATATATTCAAGATGCTTTTCCAGTATTTAAAGCAATATATAAAGCTAGAGGAATAGGTTTTATAAATAAGCCCTTGTATTATTATAGGCAAAGACAGTCATCAACTGTTCATAAGAAAAATGAGAAATTAGCAGAGGATTACTATCATGCTATGAGCAGCATTATTAATTATATAAAAGATGAGCATATAGGAGTAAGTAATGAAAGTTTAAATATTTTTAAAGCTAAAGTATTATCACATTTTATTGCTCATTATACGAATGCCGATAAAGCTAACGGTTTAAAAAGCTTTAAAGAAAGTAAATATAGTGAATTAAATGTAAAAAATAAGGATTTTTTATTTTTAAAAGAAATATCAAAAGAGGATAAAATAAAATTATTCTTATGGAATTGTGGTTTATATACAATGTTAAAGAAAATTAAAAATAAATCATAAATAGTATAAAATTCTATATTCATATAATTTAAATAAACTTAGAAATAAGGAGTAAATATGAAGATATGTTTTATAACAACTACAATTTTTAATTTAGGAGGAGTTCAAAGAGTAGTTTCTGTTTTAGCAAGTGAATTAAGCAAAAATAATAAAGTAGAGGTAATATGTACTGATGAAAGATTTCATATTAACCGAGAGATGTACAGTTTAAATTCTAGTGTAAGTATAAATTTTAATAGGGAATTAATACAAAAAAACTTTAGTAATAAAGTTTTTTGCAAAACTTTCCGGAAAATAAATTTACTGACTGGTATTTTTAATAATGTAAACATGGATGGTTTATTGACTCAGGCATATTATCCTAAAGAAATTCAAAAGAAGTTTATAAATTATTTAAACCTACAAAAATATGACATTGTTATAGGAATTGAGGGTTATTATAGTTTGCTACTTGGAATAATAAATGATAGCTTAAATGCTAAAACCATAGGGTGGCTGCATAATTCTTATGATGCATATTTAAAAAACAAAGATAAATATTATTGGAAGCAGGATAAATTGTTTGAGAAGTATATGCCAAAACTTAATCGTTGTGTAGTCTTAACAAATAGTGACAAGGTTAAATATAAAAAAAGACTTAAGATAGACTGTGAAGTAATATATAATCCTCTAAGCTTTGAATGTCATATGAAATCCTCATGCAGTGAAAAATATATCATATTTGTAGGAAGATTGCTGGAGATACAAAAAGGTTTAGACTTACTTATTGAAGCTTTCAGCATAATACATAAAGTTCATAAAGATTGGAAACTTAAGATTGTAGGAGACGGTGATGATAAGGAGAGTCTTATAAATAATATAAAAAAGCATGATTTGGAAAATAACGTCTTACTTACAGGAAAGTGTGATAATGTTAAGGAGCATTATTTGTATTCATCTATTTTTGTATCTACATCACGATGGGAAGGCTTTGGGCTATCTATAACTGAATCAATGGAATGTGGAGTGCCAGTAGTAGCTTTTGATAATTCAGGCCCTAAAGAAATAATAGATAAACCTGATATAAATGGAGTTCTAGTGGAAAATCATGATGCGGCTAAATTTGCAGAAGCGGTAATAAAATTAATTGAAGATAGTGAAAAAAGAAAAAATATGTCTTTAGAATCCATAAAGAGAGCTCAAGATTTTAAGAGTGATAAAATAATAAAACAATGGAATAAACTTATGGAAAAATTATAGAATTTACGACTATTTTGGAGGAAGGATGAAAGAATATTCAAATTTAAAAAATGGGATAATAGTTACATTTATATCTAAGTATAGTAATATATTTGCTCAATTAATTATAAACTCGATATTAGCTAGGTTATTATTACCAGAGGATTTTGGAATAATAGCAGTAATAACTGTATTTATATCATTCTTTAATATGTTAGGAGACATGGGAGTTGGTCCAGCAATAATTCAAAATAAATCTTTAGGGGAAAAGGAAGTATCAGATATATTTAAGTTTTCAATAATTGGAGCTTTCATTATGGCAATTGGCTTCTATTTCTTTTCATATTTTATTGCATTTTTTTATAATGACAGTATATACATAAGACTTGGAGGATTATTATCAGTTTCTGTATTCTTCTCGGTATGCAATATTGTTCCCAATGCTATATTATATAAGGCCCATAAATTTAAACAGGTAGGAATAATAAATATTATTGTTAATGTAATAGTTGGAATTTTTACTATAACGTTAGCTTTTAATAAGTTCTCTTATTATGCATTAGTACTTGACTCAATACTTAAAAGTTTGTTTATATTTTTATTGTGTTTGAAAGTATGTGAAATACAAATAAAAAAAGGCTATTCATATGAATCTATTAAGAAAATAAAAAATTACTCCAGCTTTCAATTCTCATTTAATTTCATAAATTATTTTACTAGGAATTTAGATAATATATTAGTAGGTAAATTTTTGGGAGCTTCAACTCTTGGGTATTATGATAAATCTTATAAACTTATGCTTTACCCAGTTCAAAATTTAACTAATGTAATAACACCAGTATTGCATCCTGTATTATCAAGATACCAGGATTCTAAAGATATAATCTATGAGACATATATAAAGGTTGTAAAAGTTCTAGCAATTTTAGGAGTCTTTATATCTACATATTGCTTCTTTTCAGCTAATGAAATAATACATATAATGTATGGATCCAATTGGGATAAATCCATACCTGTTTTCAAAATACTTTCAATATCAATAGTAATACAAATGATATTATCAAGCATAGGGTCAATATTTCAAGCTACAGGATATGTAAATAAGTTATTTTCTACAGGAGTAATATCAGCAGTATTTACTGTAAGTGCCATAACTGTCGGAATAGTTAGTAAAAGTTTATCAATATTGGCAGCAGGTTTAGTTATAGCATTCGCATTAAATTTTATCCAATGTTTTTATGTACTAATAACTAATGTATTCCAAAAGAATTTTACTTCGTTTTTACTTCAACTAAAAAATGTAGTGCTTATAGGAGCTTTAATGGTTATTGGATTTATATTAACAAGTAAAATAGTTATAAATAATGTAATAATAAGTGCAGGGTTTAAATTTATTATTGGAACTATTACATATTCGGTAGGATTATATGTAACAAAAGAATACAGAGTATTGAAAAAGTTGTTTGGAAGAAAAATTTAATTGAGGAGCATATGATTAATGAGTTTATTAGAATTGAAAAATATAAGTAAGTATTATAAATTAAAAGGAAGTGAAAAGTTTCAGGTTTTAAATACGATCAACCTTTCTTTTAATACAGGGGAATTAGTAGCAATTATTGGAGAGTCAGGGAGCGGAAAATCTACTTTAATGAATTTAATAGGGGGATTAGATTCAAATTTTAGTGGTGAATTATTTGTAAATGGAAGAGATGTTAAGAAACTAAAGAAAAGAGAACTTGATAAATATAGGAAAAACGAAGTGGGGTTTATTTTTCAAAGTTTCAACTTGATAAATCATTTATCTGTTTTAGACAATGTGACAATTGCTATGACATTATCTAATGTTCGAAAAAAAGAACGAATTAAACGAGCAAAGGAGATACTTGAAAATCTAGGCTTAGAGAAGCACATAAGCAAAAAGCCAAATCAATTGTCAGGAGGACAAAAGCAAAGAGTTGCTATAGCTAGAGCTTTAATTAATGATCCAGAAATAATTATTGCAGATGAACCTACAGGCAGTTTAGATTCAAAGACTACAATGCAGGTTTTACAGATAATGAAGGACATAGCACAAAGAGGAAAACTTGTAATTATGGTAACTCATTCTGAAAAAGTGGCAGCTTCTTCAACCAGAATAGTAAAAATAGCAGATGGAAGTATTATTGATGATAAAGAAGTCCTAAAAACAGAAGGTAAAAATGTTGGTGAAAAGCAGGAAACACTAAATAAGAATAAGCGTAGACAAAATTTAAGTATAGTATCATCTATAAAACTTGCTCTTAATAATATGAAAGAAAAGTTTGCAAGAAATATATTAGTTTCTATAGGGAGCAGCATTGGAATAATGAGTATTATTCTAATGTTATCCTTAGGCAATGGCGTTAAGGCTTATTTTAATAAAACTATGAATAGCTATGTTAACCCTTTAGTAATTGAAGTTAACATGCCAAGTTCTGACGAAGATAATGTTAATTTGGATTTTACAACAGTTCAAAAACCAGATATAAATTCAACGAAGCCTTTTGAAGAAGAAGATATTACTAAATTGTCTCAAATACAAAATGTGTCATCTGTAGAAAAAGGGTATACCATAATTTCTTTTGGTGTTAATTCATTGGTTTATAATAATAAAACCAATAATATAGTGAAAATCTCAACAATATCTTCAAATATAACAAGTTCAAATGTTGAAAAGGGAAGTTTGCCTAAGGACGGAGAAATATTAATTAATAAAGCTTTAAGTGATGAAATAGGCAGCGATATTATTGGGCAGAAGGTCAACATGCACATATTGATTAATCAGAAGATTGTAAATAAAGATTTTACTATAAGTGGAGTTTATACGAGTACAGGAGGAGATTTAACTGCATCCATGAAAGCTGTCTTTTTAAATTATTCAGACTTAGAAAAATTGTATTCAGATAATAATAATAAATTAAAACCTAATGTGGTTTATGTAAATACAACTAATAGTAATTATACAGCTGGAATTAAAGATAAGATTAAGGGGCTTGGATATGTAGAATCTTCTCAGGAAGAATTAACTTCTATGTTTAATCAAATGATAGATGTTTTAACTTATGTCTTATCAGGTATTGCAGGAATATCTCTAGTGGTATCAGCAATTATGATAATCGTTGTTATGTATATTAGTGTTGTTGAAAGAACAAAAGAAATAGGAATAATTAAAGCTATAGGAGCTCGAGGGAAAGATATTAGAAGGATTTTTATTTCAGAAGCTTTCTTAATAGGTTTCTTTAGCGGAGCGATTGGCATTGCTGGAGCGTATGTTTTAGGAAGATTCATAAATGTTATGTCTAATAAATTATTTGCTTTAAATATTTTTATATTGAGAAAATATTATATCGCATTAGGAATGGGAGTAAGTATTATCATAAGTGTCTTGGCTGGGCTTTTGCCAGCTAATAAGGCAGCTAGACTTGATCCAGTAGAATCCTTGAGAAGAGAATGAGAATTACATATATCCTGTGGTAACATTGCATAAAGCTAAGTTATACATAGGATATTTTTTTGTACATTTTTAATGGAAATATGTCTTAGTCAATTTGCTTACATACAAATAACCGTAATTTAACATTAAGTGAATATTTAGGAATTGAGTTTTGAGGTACAATGTCATTGAATAAATGGAATAAATTCCCTAAATACCAGTTAAAAAAGCAATAAAATAATGGAATCAGGAGGGATAATTATGAGAAAAGAAAAAAAGATAAGTATATTGCTAATTGTAGCAATTATACTGTCAAACTTTGTTATGTTTGTTCCAATTAAGGTAGCAAGGGCAGATGTAACAAACTATACTAACAATGTTGCAGTTTCTGATATATCGGATACTACGACTGGCGCCGCAGTTACTGTTACAACAGGAGCCGCTGTGAGCACTAAAGATTTAGATATAATAGAAATTACGGATTTTCATGGTCAGCTTTTAGACACTAAAAATAATGAAGTTGGCGCAGCATTAGCAAATTCAGTTGAAAATGCAGCAAGTACTAATTCAGAAAATACCTTAATAATTGGAGGAGGAGATTTATATCAAGGGACACCAATATCAAATCTTTCTAATGGAGTTCCAGTACAAAAGGTATTATCAAAAATGGGAATGGAGGTGACAGCTCTTGGAAATCATGAATTCGATTGGGGACTAGATACAATAAATAATAAAACTATGAAGGATGCAAAATATGAAATTGTCTGCTCTAATTTGCACAATAGAGAGGATAACACAAGGCCATATGAACCATATAAGATAATAGAAAAAAATGGTACAAGAATAGCTGTAATAGGGGCTATACTAAATGATGTTGCTTCTATAGTGTTGCCTGCCAATATAGCTAATTATAAAGTTACAGATGCAGCAGAAGAAATAAATTCTTGTGCTAAAAAAATTAGAGATAATAATGAAGCAGATGTTATCCTCGCAGTAGTACATGATGGGGAGGATTCATTAAATAATATTATAAGTAATTTGCATGGGGTAGATGCAGTTTTTGGAGGGCATACTCATACAATTGAGGATAAAGTTGTAAAGGATGCAGATAATAAGGATGTACCAAAATTAAATGCTTGTAATGCAGGTAAAGGATATATAGATTTGAAAATTTCTTTAGACGAAAACAATAAAATAATTGGCTTTTCAAAAAAAGGTACAAATTGGAATGGAGTTACTGTGAACACTGATACTCCTGTGGATAAAGAATGTAAGGAAATTGTTGATGAGGCTAATGCTGATTTAGCACCAATATTTAATGAAGTTATAGGTTCTGATGATGTGGACTATACAAGTGAGCAAAATGATAAACCTTTTGGAGAATCTCAACTTGGAGATTGGATGGCAGATGTTGTGAAAAACAATGTAGATGCTGATGTAGGTATGGTTAATAACGGAGGCATAAGATTAAGTCCCATTCCTAAAGGAAATATTACTGTAGGTACTATTTTTTATTTAATGCCATTTGATAATACCATTACTACAGTTAATATGACCGGTGCACAGCTTAAAAATCTTATTGAACAGGCAATTGCTGATAATACTGGAAAAGGGCTTCAAGTTTCAGGAATAAAAATTACTTATGATTCATCTAAGCCTTCCTATGTAAAAGCAGTTACAGATTCAGATGGAAAAGTTATAACACCTGAAGTTCCGGGCCAAAGGGTTAAAAGTATAGTGAGAGAAAAAGATGGAACAACTATAAAGGATGATGATAAGTTAACAGTAGCTGCTCCAGATTTCGTTGCTACAGGAGGAGATAATTTTAGCGAATTTACATTACCAGAAATTAAGAATACTTATGTGGACACCCATACTCTTGTAAGGGATGCCTTAATTCAAGATGTTAAGAAAAATGAAAAAATAATTGTAAACTTGGATAAAAGAATAAAAAATGATATGAGCTCAGCTGGTTCACCAGTAGAAACAACAATTAATGGGGCTAAGGCTTTAGCATCTCAAGGTACTTTGGTTAAAGTAACAGGCTATGTAAGTGGAGTAAATGGAAAGACTGTATTTTTACAAGATAATCCTGCAAATCCAACTGCAGGAATAGTACTATATAATGCATGTGGAGCTAAGATCTCAAATGGAGACGAGATTACAACTATAGGAAAGTTATCTATTTATAATGGGTTAACAGAAATAACGCTAAGCACAGTATCAGATGTTACGAGTGTAAGTAATGGTAATACAATTATACCTAAAGAAGTAACAATAGGAGATATTAATGATGACTTACAGGGAGAATTAATTAAAATTAAAAGTGCTGCTTTTAAAAGTATAGATACAACTGCATCTACAATGATAAGTGATTCTACAGGCAGCATTGCAATATATAAAATACCAGTCATAGCTGGATTAAAGGCTAATGATGTAAAGGATGTTACAGCTAATGTATCGAAATATAATACTTTTGAATTAATAGTGACAGATCCAAGTGAAGTTGTTGATCCTGGAAGCGGTCAGGTTGGTTCAGCATCTACAATATCAATATTAGCTACTTCGGATATTCATGGCAATGTGTTAAATTTTGATTATGGTACAAATAAAGCACCTGCTAAAGGTCAAGGATTAGCTAAGGTTTCAACATATGTAAATAATGTAAGAGCTTCTAATCCAAATGTCATGTTAGTTGATGATGGAGACACAATTCAAGGAACCCCACTTTCTTATTATTATGACATGATAGATAAAAGCTCTTTCTATCCAATGTCAAAGGTTATGGGAGCAATGAAGTACGATACAGAAACTTTAGGAAACCATGAATTTAATTATGGCCTTGATACTTTAAACAGAATAATAAATGATTATAAGAGTCAAAACATTAATGTTTTATCTGCTAATACCTATAAAAATGATGGCTCAAATTATGTAGACCCTTATTATATTAAAGCATTTAATATAAATGGTAAGAGCGTAAAAGTCGGAATATTAGGGTTAACAACTAAGTGCATTCCAAACTGGGAGGATCCAGGGCATTATAAGGGACTTCATTTCAATGATCTAGTCGATGAGGCTAAAAAATGGGTGCCAGTTGTGAGAAGCAAAGGAGCTGATATTGTAATTGTTACAGCACATAGCGGAGAAGAAGGAGCTAGCGATGTTATTCCTGAAAATCAGATAAAAGCTATAGCAACTGGAGTATCTGGTATAGATGCCATAGTTGCAGGACATGCCCATTCAGTAATAAATGATACAAGCTTGAAAAATCCGGATGGAAAGGTTGTACCAGTAGTGGAACCAGGAAAGTGGGGAAATTATGTATCACAAATAGATATAAGTATAGATGGTAATAATGATTTAAGTGGAATAAAAACTAAAAATGTTGCAATGGACAATACTATTGCAGAAGATCCTAATATAGTTTCATTAATAGAACCATATCAGGAAAAAACGTTAGATTATACAGCAACAGTAATAGGACAGGCAACGGATGCATTTTCTGGGGATGGGCAAACTACTAATCCAACGGCTATAATGGAATTAATAAATAAAATTCAAGCTCAGACAGCACAAGCACAATTGTCAATAGCGGCACCACTAAGTTCATCTGCCAATATACCAAAGGGAAACGTAACTATTAAGGATATTATGGGAACCTATCTATATGAAAATTATCTTTATGGAATAAAGATGAATGGGGCTCAGTTAAAAAAATGGATGGAATATTCCATGAGATATTATAAGCAGGCTGCAAGTAAAACAGATCCAATTGAAAAAGATCCTGTATTAAATGTTCCAGATTATAATTTAGATCAATTATATGGAGCCACTTATGATGTGGATCTAACAAAGCCAGTCGGAAACAGAATAGTTAATTTAAAATATAATGGAAAAACAATTAATGATACAGATATATTTACAGTAGCTATAAATGATTATAGATATAATGGTGGCGGTGGTTTTATGCAGGCTGCTGGAATCAGTAATACAGATCCTAGCATAGTTACTTATAGTTCAGCAAGAGCTTTAGGAGATGACGGACAGGTTAGAAGCTTAATGATGTCATATATTAAAGCAGGTCAAATAATAAGTCTAACTTGCTCAAACAACTGGAAACTTTATACAGAAAATGTTCCAATAAATAATACAGGATCCAATGGTTCAAGTGGTGATTCTAATAATACTGGTAGTAGTTCAAGTGGTTCGCATCACCATAGTTCAAGCAGTGACAGCAATGATGATAATACATCTAATACTTCAAGTAATTCTAATAATAGCTCAAGCAATTCTAATAATAGTGGAAATAATAATGTGCAAATAGGGCAAAATAGCAATGTATCCAAAAATAATTGGAGCGAAATAAATGGTAAGTGGTACTATTTGAACGAGCAAGGAGCAAAATTGGTAAATGCTTGGAGACAAATTAACAATCAATGGTATCATTTTGGAGAAGATGGAATTATGGAAATAGGATGGCTTAAAGATAGTAATGGAAAGTGGTACTATCTTCAAGAAAATGGTGCAATGAAAGCAGGGTGGCTATTAGATAAGAATAATAGTTGGTATTATTTGAACAATGATGGTTCCATGACAGCTGGATGGTTTGAAGATAGTGATGGTAAATGGTATTATTTCGAGGAAAATGGAGTAATGGCTAAAGATGAATATATTGGAGATTACTATGTAAATGAGAATGGAGAATACGCTGCATAAAAAGGATTTTAAATAACAGAAAAACTTAGAAAATAAAATAAAAAAACAAAGGAGGAAAACCTATGGAGAAAAACATGAAAGACTGTAAAAGCTGCAAGGGAAAAGCTTCTGATAGTTCAAAAACTTGCGGCTCATGTGGTTCTAATGGTACTTTGCCATCTCAAAATGGTAATGATTCTGTTCTTAATAAGCAGGCAGAGAATAATTCGGAAAGTTTCTTGGATAACCCAAGGACTCTTACGCCTAGAGGTATAGCAATTAAATTAAAGCTAACAGATTTAATAGTCAATGTATTTAAGAAACATACTCCAGAAGAAAGAGAAAACACATTTATTTGCGGAACAGCTTTAACTTCACCTAAGGAAAATGAAATCTGTTCTAAATGGCCTAAACCTTGGTTATATTCGAGAGTTTTTATTCTATTTGCATTAACATTTCTTGGCCTGGTGGCATTACTTGGGGTTTTTAAAAATATATTAGCATATCCAGGAATTGTATTTATAGGCGCTTTAATGATACCATTTTCCTTGCTTGTTTTTTTCTGGGAAGTGAATGCCCCAAGAAATATTAATATTTTTGATGTGGTTAAAATATTTTTTCTTGGAGGAATTTCTTCCTTGCTTATGACAATGATATTAGATACAGTGGTTTCTATTAGTGATGTAGACTATTATGGTGCTGTCATAATAGGTATTACTGAAGAGATGGCTAAATTCATTGTAGTTGCATATTTTTTAAGAGGAAGTGAGAGGAAATATATATTAAATGGGTTGCTTTTTGGAGCAGCAATTGGATCTGGATTTGCAGTTTTTGAAACAGCTGGATATATATTTGCTTATGGATCAGAAATCCATGAGATGATAAGTATAATTTATACAAGAGGAATTTTTGCTTTTGGAGGACATATTGTCTGGGCGGCTATCTCTGGAGCAGCTTTGGCAATGGTGAAAGAAGATAATAGATTAAAAATAAAATATATCTTTAATATTAAATTTCTTAAATATTTTGTTACTGTAATAGTATTACATGCAATTTGGGATATGCCTATATACATTGGAGATCTTCCTTATGTTCAAATAGTACTTACCATAACAGCATGGATTATTATATTAATGTTAATTAGTGCAGGATTAAAACAAATTTCAAGTTTGACTTTTGCACAAAGAGCTTAAGCTAAATTCAAGTAAAAAATTTCAAGTAATTAAATAAGTTCCTTTTTAGTTTAGTGGTAAAATGATAAAATGCTCTATGTACAGTTTATAAATAGTATTTATGATATAATAAACATAGATGCTACATTGTACTAGATAGGATGAGTGAAAATGAATTTAAAACAATTAAGTATTGAAGACATTGAAGAAGTATATTATAAATATGCAGAGAAGGATTTTCCTCCTGAAGAATTAAAGCCTCTTGATATGATAGAGAAACTTATAAAGAAGAAAATTTATATATGTTATGGATTGTATGAGAAGGAACAGCTACTAGCCTATGCATTTTTAGTTACTGGAAAGTCATATTTGTTGATTGACTATTATGCAGTATGCTCTGAGCATAGAGATAAAGGAATAGGAAGCAGATTTTTAAGTATTTTGAAAGATCAATTTAAAAATTATGATGGAATAATTGTGGAAGTAGAAAAGATTGAAGATGCTCCCGATGAAGATGAAAAGATAATTCGAAAAAGAAGAATAGATTTTTATAAACGAAATGAAATGGAAATGACTAAAATATCGATTTGCTTATTTAATGTAAATTATTCGATTATGTGCTTATGTAGCAGCAAAGTGGAGGAATTGGATATTTACAAAGGTTTAGAGAACATTTACCAAGAAATCATTCCGAAAAAATTATATTTGCAGTATGTTAAATTAATATTAAATTAGAAAAATAATGATATTGAAAAATGCGATTTTAGAATTTATAATATTAATAACATATAAGTTTTAAAGAATTAGTTTATCACAACGGATAACTTAATAAACGGCTACGAAGTCTAATTTATGTACTTAAAAAGTATATTGATTAGGCTTTTTTATATATAAATATAATTTTTGAAAAGCCTGCGGCTTTTCTTCCTAAATTGTTGTAGGGAGGTATATATGGTTATTGAGATTGCAGTATATATAAATAAATTAGACGAAATTGCTGATTTAAATGAAACCGGAATTATTAAAATATTTTCAAAAGACAATAATTGGAGGGTTATAAGGGAGCTTCCATTTAAATTTCATAGTACAAAAGAAAAAGAGGATATAAGATTAGATACTCTTAATATTGCAGAGGTACTTGGAAGCTGTAAAATTTTTGTGGCAAAAGAATTTTCTGATTTAGCATATACAATGCTTGAAGGTATGGGGGTTAGTACTTGGAAAATGAAGGGCAGGTCAAGTGAAGTTCTCGATTATATATTAGAAAAGGAGAAGGAAGAAGCTGAGGAGATTAAAATTATAGATTCAGAAAATTTCAATGATAAAAATCAAAATGTTAAGCCAATGGAGATCGGAAATAATGGATGCTATATTTTAAACGTAAGGGAACTACAAGACCGTAATATCGGTATCACAACAAAGCAAGCTTTAATGCCTTTTTTAAATGAAGGAAATTTCAATGAACTAATATTAACATGTAGTCATATTCCAGGCTGGCTGGAAAGTTATTTAACTAAGCTCAATTTCAATTTTCAGTTTTCAGAAGTAGGAGAAGGGGATTATTTGATAATAGTAAACAAAAAATAATCATTGCATAAAAATAAGGAGGTGATGTTTATGGAATACAAAGAAGAAGAAAATTATACCAAAATGAATATTGAAGTCTTTTCAAAAATGATATCTGAAAATTGGGATATTGATGAAAATATTATAACTAACTATATTCTGGCTAATATAAGCCTTAGTTTAACTAGAAGTAGTGAAATGAAAAGAGAAATTGACAAAATATATATGAGCGATGAACTTAAGTATTATAATGCGGCTAAAAAATCTCATTGTATAAACTACAGTATTATTATGCAGGGAACCCTTGAGCAGGAAATACAGGCGAGAAGAGTATTGGGGATTTTAGTAGAAGCTGAGTTTGATAACAATGTAAGAAGTAAAGTAATTAAATTACTTAGAAAATATTATCCCGTTATATTTAATTCTGTAAAAAAGAAGAATAATGAAAAATTGAAGAATAAATATATGAAAATGGATATAATCACTAGAAATGTAGAGGCAAGATTTGATGCAGCAATATATTTGTATTTTTCTATACATGTTTCTCCTGAGAGTGTAGATCAAGGATTTATAATATCTATCTTGGAGGATATAGAGGATTTTGAATTTGGGAATATAATAAATCAAAATATTGAAGCGGAACTAGAAAGGTATAAAGCTCAAATACAGGAAATAAAAGTATTACTAAAGAGAAAATATGGAAAAACATTTAATTATAAAGATATTATAAGCCACAATAATGAAGAAATAAGAAATAGTGGAGAGTTTTTAGAAGATTTGTTTTTAAGCAATAAACTCAGTATAAATCATCTTTTTAAAGATTTTGAATTTATTAATATTGATAAGATAATTTTGTCTTATGTCAGAATATCTAAAAACAAAGATCCAGAAATATTAGTACATAATATTATTAACGGGATATTTGTACAATCCCTTTTAAATGAATATCAGAATGTGAGAAAGCTCTATATAGAGAAAAACGGAGAAGAGTTAAATTTTAAGTTAAAAGAGCTTGAGCAAAGATTAAATAGAGTTGAAGTTGAAAATAGCAGCTTAAAAAGTAAACTTGAACAACTAAATGAAGAAAAAGCGTCATATGATAAAAATTTAGCTTATGAAATAAATAAATTAGACAATGAACATAAATTAGAAATAAAGGCAATGGAAGAACGACTTAAAAATCTCGAAAATAAACTAAATGAAGAAAAAAATCTTAGAGCTGAGCTGGAATCTTTAAGAGAATACGAGCTTAATTTAAGTAATGATAATGAAAGTTTAGATTTAAATAAAAATTTAGAAGATTATATTGAAAATAAAAAAATAATTATAATTGGGGGGGATAAGGAGTGGAGACGAAGGTTCAGAATTAAATATCCACAAATAAGAACATTAAATGGGTTTAATGAGAACTTTGATATAAATGCCTTAAATAATTCTGATTATATATTTTTCTATACTAAATATATGAATCATTCAACTTTTCATAAAGCCATGAATTATATAAAATTTAATCAATGTAACTTTGGATATATAGGAAAGACCAATATGGAACTTGTTGAACAAGAGATAATAGATAAAATAAGTAAAAGAACTTAACACATTAAAAAGCTATTTCAAATTTGAAGTGGCTTTTCAATTGTAAATCAGAAACTAAATGTTAAAATAATGTAAAACTTAAATGAAGCTTCAAATTATATTTATTATGATAATCGCATATATAATTATAAAGTCTAAAAAATTAATTAGAAAATAGGGAGGCTTCTATTTATGAAAGGTTTTGCAATGTTAGGTATTAATGAAGTTGGTTGGGTTGAAAAGGAAAAACCAATAGCAGGTCCATATGATGCAATAGTACGTCCATTAGCAGTGTCACCATGCACATCGGATATTCACACTGTTTATGAAGGTGCGCTTGGAGAAAGACATAATATGATTTTAGGTCATGAAGCTGTAGGTGAAATTGTTGAAGTTGGGAGTGAAGTTAAGGAGTTTAAAGCTGGAGACAGAGTAATAGTTCCTTGTACAACTCCAGATTGGAGATCTTTAGAAGTCCAGGCGGGATTTCACCAACATTCAAATGGCATGCTTGCAGGATGGAAATTTTCAAACTTCAAGGATGGAGTGTTTGCAGAGTATTTTAATGTAAACGATGCAGATATGAACCTTGCTATATTACCTAAAGAAATACCTATAGAAAGTGCTGTTATGATAACAGACATGATGACTACTGGCTTTCATGGTGCAGAACTTGCAGATATACAAATAGGATCTAGTGTTGCAGTAATTGGTATAGGAGCAGTTGGTCTAATGGCTATCGCTGGAGCAAAGCTACGAGGAGCAGGAAGAATCATAGGTGTAGGAAGCAGAAGAGCCTGCGTTGAGGCAGCAAAATTTTACGGAGCAACAGATATTATAAATTATAAGAATAATCATATTGTACAGCAGATAATGAGAATAACAAATGGCAAAGGGGTAGATCGTGTAATAATAGCTGGCGGAGATACTAAGACATTGTCTCAGGCAGTAGCAATTGTCAAACCAGGAGGAGTAATTTCTAATATTAATTATTATGGAAGAGAAAGTAATTTAGCAATACCACGTGTAGAGTGGGGATGTGGGATGGCTCATAAAACCATAAAAGGAGGACTTTGCCCAGGCGGACGTCTTAGAGCAGAAATGTTAAAGGATATGGTAATGTATAACCGTATAGATTTAAGTAAGCTGGTTACACATGTATTTTATGGTTTTGAGCACATAGAAGAAGCTCTTATGTTAATGAAAGAAAAACCAAAAAATTTAATCAAAGCAGTAGTGGTAATATAAAAAATAGTTTTAGGTAATTAAAAGCAAAGAAAAAAGTATTTCTTTGCTTTTATTATTAAGTAAAGATATATGACAAAAGAAATTTTTATTTGTGTAATTTTGCCTTATTAATATGATTTGATTGAAAAGAATTATCATAAATGTATACATATTTGATTGAAGAATCATAATAGTATAGATATCAAAATATAAATGTCGTGAATAAATTATAAATTAAATAAGGATGATGAAATTATGATTAAATTAGTATTAATAAGACATGGTGAAAGTCTTTGGAATTTAGAAAATAAATTTACTGGATGGACAGATGTAGATCTATCAGAAAATGGACTTTTTGAAGCCAGAAGGGCAGGAAAAATACTTAAAGAAAATGGATTTACTTTTGATGAAGCGTACACATCTGTTCTTAAGAGGGCCATAAGAACATTGTGTATAGCACTTTATGAAATGGACTTAATGTGGATACCTGTATATAAGTCATGGCGGCTAAACGAGAGGCATTACGGAGCATTGCAAGGATTGAATAAAGAGGAAACAGCTAAAAAATATGGAGAAGAGCAGGTTCATAAATGGAGAAGATTTGTAGATGAAAAACCTCCAGAATTAACAAAGGATGATCCAAGGTATCCAGGAAATGAAATTAAATATAGAGATTTAAAGGAAGAACAAATACCATTAACAGAAAATCTAACTGATACTGAAAATAGAGTATTAGAAGAATGGAATGAAAATATAGTGCCTGAGTTAAAAGCCGGTAAAAAAATTATAATATCTGCTCATGGAAATACTTTAAGAGCTTTGATTAGATATCTAGATAACATTTCAAGTGATGGTATTGCAAGTCTAAACATTCCAACAGGAACTCCAATGGTTTATGAATTAGATGATGAATTAAAGCCAATTAATCATTATTATTTATCCTTTGAAGGCAAACTTCCTAAAGACTCAATTCCTAAGCATATAAATAAAGGAGAGTAAAATAGTTATAGATGTAGAATATCTATATAAATATAAAATACGTAATTCGTATAATTAACTAAAATTTAGATTATTAATATAAGAAAATACTAAAAATAACGGCAGAAAACGCCCCTATTTTTAGTATTTTAATTCTTAATCATAAGATATAGGGGTCATAATGTAAATTACAGTTCCAATACCTGATTTACTGTTTATGCAGAGACCATAGTTTTCTCCATAAGTTAACTTAAGGCGTTTATTTGTATTAAATAAACCAATATGATTTGAGTGCTCTCCGTCGAAAGCTAACTTATCTTTTATTTCTTTTAGCTCCTTAGTATTAATTCCGATTCCATTATCAATGATAGCAAGAGTCAGCAGATTATCTTTAAGTGATATTTTGATTTTTATCTTACCTTTGCCGTCCTTATTGTTAATACCATGATATATACAATTTTCAACTAAAGGCTGTATTAATAATTTAATTGTAGATATAGCTTGTACGTTTTCTTTGTAAGCCCATATCACATCAAATTTATCACAATATCTTACCATTTGAATATCAAGATAAGTTTTAGTGTATTTAATTTCATCTCCAATAGAAACTTTACTTGAAGGTGCTGCTAAAGAATAATCTAGTATATCAGATAAATTTTCTATCATTTTAATAGGGGCACTATGGCTTCCAGATACTTTTATTACTTCCCAATATATTGTATGCAGAGTATTATATAAAAAATGAGGATTTATTTGAGATTGCAGTGCAAGAAGTTCCATATTCTCTAATTTATATTTTCTTTCGGATAGCTGTACCTTTAGATAATGTTGTTCAATGAAAGTGGTAAGTAAGTTTTCTATAATATAGCTAAATTCATTTTTGGTATTGCTACTTACTACTGGAAGAGTTTGATTATTCTTAGCTGAATCAATTATTGATATAATATTTCTAATTTGCTTATAGTTTTTCTTAGTGAGGTAGAAAGTTAAAATCAACCCAGAAATAAATGAAATTAATAATAATATAATTGTATATTTACCTAATTTTATAGAAACATAATACAATATATCTTCTGGAACTACAGAGATGTAGTTCCAAGAAAATTTATCAGAATGAATAACTGATTTACTTAAGAATTTGTTTTCTGATGAAGAATATATTGTGTTAGTGTTTAAATTTGTAAGCTCTTTAATGTCAAAATTATTTATATTCTCGGAAGCTTGGCTGCTGACAATTTCAGTATTATTATCATCTAATATAAATATTTTTTGTTCTGGTGCAGTAACAGATTTATTTAATAAATTCTGTATATAATCAGCTTTGATATTTAAAACTATTACACCATTATTTAAGGACATCCTCTTATAAATTGTTATAAGCTCTGTTCCTTGTTCCTCAAAATCGTATTGTTTTAAATTTCTTTTTTCTATCCACATTTTTTTATTTGAGGGATGGCTTAAATAGCTATTATACCACGAATTATCAAAGAAATTATTTAAGTTCGTTATACCATTGTTGGTGGTACAAAATCTACCATTATCATTTTCATAATAAATATGTATAGAATAAATATAAGGTTTTGAATTAGCAAAGGAATTTAAAAAAAAGGAAGTTGTGTCTATGGCTGCCAAATCTGATGAATACAAAGTTTTCTTTTTTAAAACATTTTTTAGAGTTAGAGGCATATTTCCTGCACTATCAAATTGAATATTAAGTGTATCTATTTCATTGAAAATCAAGTCAATGTTAGTCTTTGCTTGGTTTAAAAGATCGATATTATTTTGGGTTGTTCGATCTTTAATATATCTTTGGGTTATGACTATTGATAGAGATCCGAGTATCAATGTGGGTATTAGTAGTGGAACTAAAAACATTAATAAATTCTTTATAAAGAAGTTTTTATTCAAAAGAATCATCACCTTTCAGAAGGTTCAGGATCAATAGTATTTTTTGGATTTCTATATTCCTTAGGACTTTTGCCATAATAGCCTCTAAAGGTTCTGGTGAAATTTTTTGTATTACTGTAACCGACCATCTCACTAACTTCATATGTTTTATATCTTATATCATTTAAAAGCTCGGCAGCACGATTCATTTTAACCTTTATTAAATAATTAGAAAAACGTTCCCCAGTTTTTTGTTTAAAGAATTGACTTAAATAGTTAGGATTCATGTGAACTGCTTCAGCAATATCTTCAAGCCTAGCATTTTTATAGTGTTCATTTACATAATTTTTAATAAATGAAATTATCTTTGAATCATAAGTTGATAAATTTTTGAAATCGTTTGCTTCTATGTCGGAAATATAATTATTATTAAATAAGGCTTCGCTGTCTAATGCTTTTTTTAGAGAAGAGAATACTTCAAAAATTTCATTGTACTTTGAAGGCTTTACAATATAATCACTAACTCCATAGACTAGAGCGTTACGGGCATATTCGAAGTCTTTATAAGCACTTAAAAAGATAACTTTAATTTTAAGTTTACGGTTGAAGATTTCTTTTGCAAGCTCAATTCCATCTAAAAATGGCATTTTTATATCACAAAGAATTACATTTACAGGATTATTTAAAATGTACTGTAATGCAAGTTTCCCATTTTCAAGCTGATCGACAATTTCAAAGCCTAAATCACTCCATGGAAAATATCTACATAATAAGTTTCTTGATTCATTTTCATCATCTACTACAAGTAATTTGTACATTATAAGTTTCCCCCTATTAATATATCTTTAAAGAGCTATGAGATTTAAATATTATAGTAATAGCCTTAAATCTGATGCTTTTTAAAATGAATGTACATTGATTAACATATTTTGGATTATATTGTTATAGAATCTATATAAATTTTACCATATAAAAGTAAAATTGCATATATAAAGCAACAATTGCGTTTGGGATTATGAGAAAGTGATTCTAATAATAAGAAAATGATGTTTTTTATAAGAAAAAGATACCTTTTAAATTTGGAAATAAAGAAGTTCTGTTATAAGGATACCATATATAATAATAGATAACTTATGAAATGATTTACATACGTGGTAAAATAATAGTAAAGTTGCAGCAGTAAGTGAAATTTTAAGTGCATTTATTACTGTATAAAATTAGGAGGGTTTCTAATGAAAAAGAAGTTCAAATTTATTGGCATTTTATGTGCTCTTGCAATTACTACAACAGTGTTTGTAGGTTGTGGTAATTCTACAAAAGAAGCAGCTACTAAAGATAGTAGCCAAGGAGGACAAGTAACTTTGAGATTTTCTTGGTGGGGCGGTGATGTACGTCATAAGGCAACTTTAGAAGCTATAGATCTATATATGAAAAAAAACCCTAATGTAAAGATTGAAGCTGAATATGGTGGAGTTGATGGATATAATGACAAGTTATCAACTCAGTTAGGCAGTGGTACTGCACCAGATCTTATTCAAGTGGACAATCCTTGGATTTATGATTATGCAAAACAGGGAGAAATGTTTTATGACTTAAATGAGTTTAAAGACATAATTGATATGAGTGGTTTCGATAAGAAGTTTTTAGATGGTTATTGTACAATTGACGGAAAAATACAGGGATTGCCAATGGGACTAAATGCAGAAACCCTAATTTTTAATAAGGATATGCTAAATTCTGCTGGTATTGATTTAACTAAAGATTTGGATTGGGATAAATTAATTGAAGCAGGAAAGAAACTTCATGAGCAAAATAGTAATAACTATTTAATTAATGCTGAGCAAAATAATTTGTTGGATTTTGTTATTATGCCATATGTAATTCAAAAAACTGGTGAGCAGTGGATAAAAGATGATTATACAATGGGGTTTGATAAGGACACACTTACTCAAGCATTTGAACTTGAAAAGAAAATGTTTGATGAAGGGGTTTTGCAGCCAGCAGAGCAAAGCTTTACATTTAATCATAAGCCAGAAGAAAATACTGCATGGGCCAATAAACAATTTGGTGGTGCTTTTACTTGGGCAGCAGGACTTGGAGTAATTGGTAAACCATTAGGAGACAGTGCAGATGTTACATTGGTTCCAGTACCTAAAGATGCAAAAAATTCAGGCGTATTAGTAAGACCTGCAACTTTACTTTGCATTAATAAAAATTCACCTAACGCAAAGGAAGCCGCTAAATTTATGAACTTCTTCTTCAATGATAAGGAAGCAGCTGTAGCGTTAGGAGATGTCAGATCTATACCTCCTGTAGAAGCCTCAAGACAAGCAGCATTAGATGCAAAAAAAATAGATCCATTAGCAGTGAAAGCTGTTGATCCAGCAGCAAAAAATGCAGGATTAATATACAATGCTCCATCCAGCAATCAGGAATTAAGAAACATCTTAATAACTGAAATTGAAAACGTTGCTTATAAAAAATTTACCCCAGATCAAGCAGCAGATGACTTGATTAAACTTTATGACAGTAAGTTAAAAGAATTGAAGAGTTCAAATTAAAGTTTAATTAATTAAGATCCGGTAAAGTTGTTTGAAAAGCTCCAGCAAGCATTTTAACTTAATTAATCATTTTATTGTTTATAATGAAGGATTAATATATTATGCTGGAGTTTTTCTTAAATAGATAATTAGCTATCTTAGTAGAATAATTTAAAATAAGGTTAGGAGGTTTATACGTGGAACAAAGTACTGTTATAAAAGTAGAAAATAGTCCTATTCATAGAAAAAGTAAGGTACTAAAAAAATATACAGGATTACTGTACATAGCACCATGGCTATTAGGTTTTCTAGGGTTTCAATTATATCCTTTGATTTCATCTTTTTATTATTCATTCACTAACTTGGGCTTAAGTGGAAAAGCCAAGTTTGTTGGTTTGACTAATTATATAAATGCTTTAACAATTGATCATGAGTTCTGGAACTCATTAAAGGTAACAGTAATATATGTATTTACGTCAGTTCCTGCAAAATTAGCGTTTGCATTATTAATTGCCATGATTTTAAATTCAAAATTAAAATTTATAAATGCTTTTAGAACTATATATTATATTCCATCTATACTTGGGGGAAGTGTAGCTGTTTCTGTATTATGGAGATTCTTGTTTATGAAGGAAGGCACAGTAAATCAGCTTTTAGCTATATTTTCAATACAACCTCAGGATTGGATAGGAAGTCCTCATTTGGCGTTATTTACATTGGATATTCTTGCTGTATGGCAGTTTGGTTCTTCAATGGTATTGTTTCTTGCTGGCTTGAAACAGATACCACAGGAACTATATGAGGCTGGAATAATGGATGGCGCAACAAAGATTAGAATGTTTTTTACAATCACTTTACCAATGCTAACTCCAATAGTATTTTTCAATATTATTATGCAGTTAGTAGGAGCTTTTCAGGAATTTACATCTGCTTTTGTAATTACAGGTGGAGGGCCTATGCAATCAACTTATTTATACGGAATGAAGCTATATATAGAAGGATTTAGATATTTTAAAATGGGATATGCATCTTCATTATCTTGGATTTTGTTTATAGTAATCTTGATATTCACAGGTATAATATTTAAAACTTCAAGTAAGTGGGTTTATTATGATGATGGGGGTAAATTTTAATGAAAAATAGATCAAGAAGTAAAATTTTCAGATATATAATTTTAGTAGCAGTAGGAATAATTATGATTTATCCAGTTGTATGGCTTTTCTTTGCTTCCTTTAAAAGCAATGAAGAATTATTTGGGTCAGCATCGTTAATTCCTAAGAATTTTATATGGGACTCGTATGCTCAAGGCTGGAAAGGGACAGGCCAATATGGATATAGTACATTTTTTATTAACACTATAAAGCTTGTTATACCAACTGTATTATTTACAGTATTATCTAGTGCTGTGGTGGCTTATGGTTTTGCAAGATTTAAGTTTCCATTCAAAAAGATATTATTTGCGCTTATGTTATCTACACTTATGCTACCAAATGCTGTAGTTATCATTCCTAAATACATGCTGTTTAGGGATCTAGGCTGGATCGATAGTTATAATCCTTTTATTGTGCCTGCAATTTTTGCAGGATATCCATTTTTTATTTTTATGTTGGTTCAGTTTTTTAGAGGACTGCCAACAGAACTTGATGAAGCAGCAATAATTGATGGGTGCAATTCCTTTACTATATTTACAAAGATTATATTACCGCTTTCTAAGCCCGCATTAATCTCTGCAGGAATATTCCAATTTATGTGGACTTGGAATGATTTCTTTAATTCATTGGTTTACATTAACAGTGTTAAGAAATTAACTCTGCCTTTAGCACTTAGAATATCCCTTGATTCATCAGCTTCAGCGGTTCCATGGAATCAGATAATGGCTATGGCGTTGGTAAGCATAATACCTTGTATATTAGTATTCTTCTTCGCTCAAAAATATTTCGTAGAAGGAATTGCTACAACAGGTATGAAGAGTTAGAAAGAAATCGTTATAAAATAGCAAAAGTATAGTTGAGTTATGATAACTATGCTTTTGTTTGTTATGAATATTTAACTTTAAATTTAGAAATATGTAGCGGCTTACTATGCGCTATGCATTTTTCAAATGTAGAATTTGGAATAGTACTTTTTGAATTTCGATAAAAATTATTGATTGTTAAATATCAAATTTAAATGAGAGGTTAGATAAGATATGAAAGAAGTATTAAACGATACAAGTAAAATGTATGATTGTTGGTTAGATTATAGGAAAAGTCAGAGTATTGATTTATATAAGGAATATGTGGATTTATTTAAGTATATATTTGTGAAAAGTAGCAATTCAGTGATTTATACAGCAGTAAATGAGTTAAAAACAGCTATAACTAAGTTCTTTGAAAATATGCCAATAATCTGTAGTTCTGCTCCAAAAGATTCTTATATATTTGTAGGTACAATAGAAGATTTAAACAACAGTGATTTATATTCTAATATAAATCGTGAACTTTTACGGGAAGGTTTCTGTATATCAATACAATATGTAGAAAATAAAGAGGTGCTTTATATAATAGGAAAGGATAAAAACGGAGTACTTTATGGAGTATTTCATTTTATTAGAGGGCTTTATATAGGAAAGTCTTTACCTGAGATAGAGTCTATTGAAAATCCAAGGAATGCATTAAGAATAATAAATCAATGGGACAATATGAATGGAGAAATTGAAAGAGGATATGCTGGGAAATCTATATTTTTTAAGAATAATAATATAGTAAGTGAATTTAGTAGAATTAAAGATTATGCTCGGCTATTAGCATCTATTTGTATTAATGGAATATCTATTAATAATGTAAATGTGCATGAATATGAAACTAAACTTATAACAAAAGAGTATTTGCCTCAGGTAGCTAAAGTAGCTGAGGTATTTAGAAATTATGGAATCAAGCTATACCTAAGTGTAAATTTTGCAGCGCCTGTTGAATTAGGTGAACTTGAAACAGCTGATCCTGTAAATACAGAGGTTATGGAATGGTGGAAAGAAAAAGCGAAGGAGATATATGATTATATACCTGATTTTGGAGGCTTTCTTGTAAAAGCAGATTCGGAATTTAGACCAGGTCCTTTTACTTATGGACGTAATCATGCAGAAGGTGCCAATATGTTAGCACAGGCACTAAAGCCCTATAATGGAATTGTTATTTGGAGATGTTTTGTATACAACTGTTTACTTGATTGGAGAGATCGTTCTAAGGATAGGGCAAAGGCTGCTTATGAAAACTTTAAACCTCTGGATGGAAAGTTTTTAGATAATGTCGTCTTACAAATAAAATATGGACCTATGGATTTTCAAATAAGAGAAGCAGTATCCCCATTATTTGGAGCTATGGAAGAAACTAATGAATTCATGGAACTTCAAATTACACAAGAATATACTGGTCAGCAGAAGCATCTATGTTATCTTGTACCTTTATGGAAGGAATGCTTAGATTTTGATACTTATGCAAAAGGTAAGGGATCAGAAGTTAAAAAAGTAGTATCGGGCAGTTTATTTAACAGTAAATACGGTGGAATTGCTGGAGTTTCCAATATAGGTGATAGTTTGTGTTGGACCGGACATCCTTTAGCACAAGCTAATTTATATGGATTTGGAAGGCTCACATGGAATCCTGATTTTAGTGCTTTGGATATAACAAAAGAATGGATTAAGCTGACTTTTGCATGTGATGAAAAATGTGAAGAAATAATAATTTCTATGTTGCTTAAATCTAGAGAGATATATGAAAAGTATACTAGTCCATTAGGTATAGGGTGGATGGTAAACCCTAATCATCATTATGGTCCAAGTGTAGATGGGTATGAATATTCTCTTTGGGGAACTTATCATTATGCTGATTTTAAAGGCTTAGGGGTAGATCGAACAGCTGCCACTGGAACTGCATATACGCTGCAGTATAAGGAACCTGTAGCAAAGATGTATGAATCCTTGGAAAGCTGCTCAGAAGAACTTTTATTATTCTTTCACCATGTTCCTTACACCTATAAGTTGAGTACAGGAAAGACTGTGATTCAGCATATATATGATACTCATTTTGAAGGAGTTGAGGAAGCCAAAGTCTTTAGAGAAAATTGGATAAGATTAAAAGAGAATATTAATAATGATGAGATATTTAATGCAGTGTTAGAAAAGCTGGATATACAAATAAAAGATGCAAAGGAATGGAGAGACGTGGTAAATACGTATTTTTACAGAAAGACAGGAATTAAGGATAATAAAAATAGAAGGATTTATGAATAGTTAATAGACGTAGTCTGAAAAATTATAAATTGCAGATAGCGAACATGTATGTATAGATAGAACGTATGGATGATAATCAGGAGGTGATTAAGATGGAAGTTATAATTACAGCGAGAAATAAAGAACAAGAAAATAATGATTACCTGACATTGTATGAGCAGGGATTAGATACATCTGTAGAGATAGTAGGTGGAGATGGAAATATTAAGAACCCATTTCAAGTAAATATAAGTGTTAATAATAAAAATGAAACAAGTTGGAGTGGTGTTATTCATATAGAACTATCATTTGATAAAATAAATCCACGTTATTTTATGCCAGCGTTTATGTATGGTAGAAATCGTGGTGAGTGTCCGCAGAATGTTCCTAATGAGTTTCCAAGGCTAAGAGAAGAAACAATACGGCCTTCATCTCCTTGGTGGATGGTAAGAGGTGACAGGCTATCTCATCCAGTAGTTTTGGCGTATGACACAGAAAAAATATATGGGTTTAGTGCAAGTCCATATTTCACAATGAGTAATGGCATAAAAGAGCAATGGAAACCTGAAGTGGAAGGGGAATTTTATCAATATGCAGGATATACTTGTTCATTAGCTAAAGGAACTGTAGGTTATACTTTGGGGTATGAAAATGCACCGTGGCTATTTGTAAAGTCACATGACGTTAGAGAAAGAGCAGCTTTAGATGAAAATTGTTTTGAACTAAAATCTGGAGAGAGATTTGAATTTAAATTGGATGTATATGAATTTGACGCTAAAGCAGTACTTGACGTTAATGCCGTCATAGAAGAAGTATACTATCGTTATCATCAAAGCCCAAGAAAGGTTAGTGATATACTAACAACAGTAGCTGATTTGGCACAGGCTGTTTATCAGGATGCATGGCTGCCGGAAGACCTTAGCTATTCTGGCCAGGTTTTTGAGGATAAGAATAGTGACGGTTATAGGTATAACAAAATTATATCTATTGCCTGGACTAACGGATTATCAGTAGCAACACCGATACTAATGGCAGCTTTAAGGCTTGTCAATGAACCAATGCGTGATCAGGCATTATCCTGCATTAAGAATATTATAAAAAATTCTCTAAGCCCTATCACAGGATTACCTTACGAGGCTTACAGTGATGGAAAATGGTCTGTTAATGGATGGTGGTTTGATGGAATGCATACACCGGGGCATAGTTCTTATTTGATAGGACAATTACTATTCTATGTTCTAAAGGCTTACGATTATGAAAATAAGCTAAAAAATTGTCAGCATGAGGATTGGCTCACATTTGTGAAAGAAATTCTTATAAAAGTTGAAAAAACAAAAAATACTGATGAGGAATATCCATTTATTTTATCAGAGAAAACAGGGGCTGGTATTGAATATGATTCATTCAGTGGTGCTTGGTGCATGGCAGCCTTAGCATATTACTGTTATCTTACAGGGGATAAATCGCATATGGATAGTTTGAGAAAGAGTGAAAATCATTATTATGAAGAATATGTTAAGCAGATGGAATGCTATGGGGCACCGCTGGATACGGATAAAGCTACTGATTCAGAAGGGATTTTAGCCTACATAAAAGCTATCCGATTTTTACATGCTTTAACAGGTGAGAAAAGTTACCTAAAGCATATGAAAGATGCGATTTGTTATGAATTTTCTTTTAAGTTCTGTTACAATTCTCCTGTTAAAGTACCGCCTCTTAGTAAAAGTGGCTGGTCTAGTTGTGGAGGTAGCGTAACCTCTATTGCCAATCCTCATATTCATCCAATGTCAAGTAATCTTATAGACGAATTGCTGTATTTTGCGGAAAATATGGAAGATAAATATGTTAAAGATCGAATGATGGATGTAATAGGCTGGGGATGTCAAACCTATAACACTTATGATAGAGAATATGACTATGGGAAAAAAGGCTGGATGTCTGAAAGATTTTGTCATTCTGAAGGCTTGGTATGTGAAAAATATGATGATGGATCTCTTGCCAGCACATGGTTTTGTTTAATGCCATGGGCAAGTGGAGCTATTATAGAGGGGCTGACTGGTGATTATTGGGATAAGTGCAATGAACATTTGGTTAAGGAAGTTTAATAAAAATAGGTAAGCTATGAAACTAAAACATTGTATTAAGAACAGAGGTGTTTGTATGGATAATCAATATTATAATATTAAGAAAATAATGGATGGAGTATATCATATAAGCGATCCGAACAAGATATGCTGCACCTTAATAGTAGGAAGTAAAAAATCATTATTATTTGATACGGGTTATGGTATTGGAGATTTAAAACAAGTAATTGAAGATTTAACGGATTTACCTATTATTGTGATTAACAGTCATGGTCACCTTGACCACATGGGAGGGAATTATCAATTTAATGAAGTATACATTCATGAAGATGATATAGCCTTAGTAAAGGATATTCTATTATCAGACAAGAGAAATAAAACTATTGGTAATTATAAGAAAAATGCAATGCTTCCAAAAGATTTTAAAGAAAAAGATTATGTAAATAGGCTTTATAAGATAGACTATATTCCGGTAGAAGAAGGGCAAGTATTTGGCTTAGGAAGATATGAGCTTGAAGTAATTTATTGTACAGGGCATACTGATGGCTGTATTGCACTAATTGACAGAAAGAATAAGTTACTGCTTTCAGGTGATACAATATTACAGCATGTATGGATGTTCCTAAAAGAAAGTAAAAACATAAGTGAATATCTCAATAGCCTTGAAAAGTTAAATAAATTAGAATTTGATATTAATCTTACTTCTCATTCAGCTGAACTTTATAGCAAAGAATTATTAAATAGGCTGATTCATTGTGTTAATAGTATTGATGTTTCTAAAAGTACACCGTATTTTAATGAAGCATATCCTTATGAAGCATTTATGTATTTTGAGGGGGGAGAACCTTTTATTAGTCCCAATTTTGTTTCTATTGTTTTTAGTAAAGATAAGTTGTAGAAATAATAGTCTCCATAATAGAACTCACGGAAATCTAAAGTTAGATTTTCGTGAGTTATTTATTTTGAAATTAATTTATAAGATATTTTAAGCTATAGTTAATTTACGTTGTATAAATTATAAGACTTAGAATGTTTTTAATATACTTTTTATATAAAATATTCAATTATGTAGTATAAATAGAAGACATTGATTTTTTTCCACAAACATGGTAACATTACCACAAGAAATGGGTAATGATTATACTAAAAATACAATATATAAATTGGACACTATGATAAGTTTTCTGTATTTGGGTACCTGGATAACTTTGAGTGATTGGTACAACCGACCAGCATAAAAAATATAAATTATTATATTTTTATTTTTTATACTGGCCGTTTTTTTACAAAATAATGAGAGCGTATGGATATTAAAAGTTTCTAAGAAATGATAATTATTAATTAGTAGAAGTAATAATTGTATGCCTGTATATAAATGTTGTAATAATAAAATTATAGTTAAGATGTTTCTATCTGCTAAGTAAATATACAGATGCAAAATGCAGAAAACCAATTGCAACATATATATAAGAATTTATAAAAAATTATAATCGTAGAAAATGCAAGATGGTATTTAGGGTAATAATCTTGGTTTAAATATAAATTATAGTTAAGTATTAATACAGTATGTTAAGCTAAATTGTACAAAAGAAAAATGTATGATTATGGGTTGCATTAGGATAATACGGATGAGGTGTGATGTTTTGAACGTAAATTATTATTTTAGTTTAATACTTTTTGTGTCAGCAGTAGTTTTAGTTTTTATAGGATATTTTTCATGGAAAAGAAATAAAGTATATATGTCTATGTGCTTGCTTCCTGTGTCAATATATGAGTTTGGATATGCCTTTGAAATATTAAGTACAAGCCTTGAAAAGGTGAAGTTTTGGATAAAAGTAGAGTATCTTGGAATAGCGTTTTTACCTGTGGTTTGGCTAATGCTTGCACTTAATTTTAATGGTTATGAAGAAAGATTAAAAAAGAGTACTTTAAAGTTATTTTATATTGTACCTGTAATTACATTAATAATGAATTATACAAATGATTTTCATCATTTGTTTTATGAGAGTTTATATATGAATAATGATGGCATTTTTCCAATTGTAGAAATAGTAAAAGGACCTTTTTATTGGCTGAATATTGTTTATACATATTCTTCAATGCTGGCAGGATTAATAATATTTATATTTGCCTATTCTAAAGCAGTATCAATAGTAAGAAAACAAATACTACTCTTAATAATGGCTTGGATAATTCCATGGATTTCAGATATTGTTTATACGTTGCGATTAATGCCTTTTAATTTAGATTTGTGTCCCTTAGCATTTTCTTTTTCAGGGATAATTTCCAGCTATGCTATATTAAATTTTAAACTATTAAAACTTGCGCCAATAGCATTAGAAAAAGTCTTTTCTAATATGTTAGATGGAGTCATAATACTAGATTCTGAAAATAATATAGTTAACTTTAATGATTCATCTCAAAATATAATTTCAGAATTAAAAAATATAAAAGCTGGTGATAAAAAAATAGATGAGGTATTAAAGGAATATAAGGAAGTATTGAAAGCTTTAAATAGCGATTCTTATAATGAAAGTTTAATAACAATAAAAAATTATGATAAGCTTAGATATTTTAAGATAAATATAAACAATATATATAGAAAAAATGATGAAATCATTGGAAAAATCTTAATTTTTAACGATGTTACTGAAATTAAACTTCATGCAAAGAAGTTGGCTGATAATTTTAAATTTCTTGAAACTCTTATGAATGCTATTCCTCATCCAATATATTCTAAAGATGAACAGGGGGGATATAACCACTTTAATACTGCATTTATAGAATTTTTGGGAATAACGAAAGAAGAACTTATAGGAAACACTGCTTATGATGTATTTGGAAAGGGTCTAGCAGAAAGATATTATGAATCTGATAGAAATTTAATTGAGAAAAATGGGACTCAAGTTTATGAATCAAAGCTTAAACATAATGATAATACATATCATGATGTGATTTTTAGTAAATCAGTTGTTAAAGATGAGCATGACAAAAATAAGGGCTTAGTCGGTGTAATAATGGATATTACAGAAGAAAAGAAGAATAGAGAAAGAATAGATAAGCTATTAAAGTTAAAGGAAGTAATGGTTAAGATAGGGTATTCTATTAATGAAATAACTAATATTAATGATTTACTCCAACTAATATTAGATGAAGTTATTAATTGCATTGATGAGCAAAACAGTGGTTCAATATTACTTTTGGATGAAGATAAAAATTTAAAAATAGCTGTAGCAAAAGGTTATGATTCAGAAGAAATTAAGACATTTTCAATTAAACTGGATGAACATCGTTTAAGATTTAATAACGGAGAAAAAATAAATGAAACTGTTATTTTCAATGATATATATAAATCGCAGAATATAAATATGCTAGATACAATGGAAGGAGTAAAAATAAGGTCTTCTATTAGTTCGCCTATTATTATAGAGGGTAAATTGTATGGATTTTTAAATATTGATAGTATATATAATAATGCATTTAATGAAGGAGATATAGAGTTAATGGAGTATATGAGAAATCAAGCTTCCATTGCAATTGCCAAACATAAACTTTATGAAGAAACCTTGTATTTATCTAGGTACGATAAATTAACTAATGTTTATAATAGAAGTTATTTTGAGCAATTGGTTAATACAAATATTTATAGTGAGAGTGCAGATAAAAAAGAATTTTGTGCAGCTGTTTTTGATTTAAATAGTTTAAAATTCGTTAATGATAATTATGGGCACTTGTGTGGTGATGAGTTGATTAAAACTTTTGCCAAAGGATTAAGTACTTTAAGAGGAACTTCTGACATTATAGGAAGATTTGGTGGGGACGAATTTATAGGGATTTTCTTTGATATAGATCAAGGAGATTTGGTGAATAGATTTGAGGAACTTGCTAAGAGTTTTAAGAGCAATCCAATAAGCTTTGGTGAGAGGACTATTGTTTGCAGTTATAGTTATGGAATAGTCAACGGTCAGAGGGACGGAATGAAATTTAATGAACTATTAAAAATAGCTGATGCGCGAATGTATGAATATAAGCGTTTGGTGAAAAGTAAAAAAATATAATAAAACATAAAAAATTGGACTCTTTGCAATAAATCATTTAAAATTAAATATATATTTGTCTTTTAGTAGCAGGTAAAGCGGATTTTTATATAATACTAAAAGATAATTTCATAAATTCTTATTGAATTTAGATGGATGAAAACAAGATAAGCAATAAGATGAAATACTTGGGGAGGAAACTTAATGAAACTACAAATTAAAGATTTCTTGAAAGAAAGAATATTAGTTCTAGATGGAGCCATGGGAACTTGTATTCAAAATTATAAATTAGAAGAAAATGATTATAGAGGAAATTTAAACTTTTCCTGCAATCAAAAGGGAAACAATGATATTTTAAATCTTACAAATCCTCATATAATAAGAGAGATTCATGAGGCGTATTTAAAATCTGGAGCAGATATAATTGAAACAAATACATTTAATAGTACGAGTATATCTCAAAAGGATTATGAAATGGAAAATAAAACTTATGAACTTAATTTTGAAGGAGCAAAGCTAGCAAGAGCTGCTGCAGATAAATTTACAGCAGAAAATCCAGATAAACCTCGTTTTGTAGCAGGGTCACTTGGACCTACAAACAAAACTGCATCTTTATCTCCAGATGTTGAAAATCCAGGTTATAGGAACATAAGCTTTGATGAATTAATGGAGGCTTACAAAGAGCAGGTTTTAGGACTTATAGATGGCGGAGTAGATTTAATTCTTATAGAAACAATTTTTGATGCATTAAATGCAAGAGCTGCTCTTATGGGAGCAAAGTCTGCATTTTTAGAAAAGGGCAAGGATTTACCTATAATAATTTCTGGGACTATCGCAGATAAAAGTGGAAGAATTCTTTCAGGTCAGACCTTAGAAGCATTTGTAAATACCATGGTTGATGAAAGCATAATTGCAATAGGTTTAAATTGTTCCTTTGGAGCAAAGGATTTAATACCTTTTGTAAAATATCTTTCAAAATCTCAAAATAGATTTATAAGCATGTATCCAAATGCAGGACTTCCAAATTCTTTTGGTGAATATGATGAAAAACCTGAAGATACAGCTGCTTTAATAAAAAGTTTAGCAGAGGATGGATGTCTTAATATTGTCGGCGGTTGTTGTGGTACAACTCCAGATCATATAAAAGCAATAAGTGAAGCAATAAAGGATATACCACCAAGAAAGATACCTGATGTTAAGAAGGAAACAGTTTATTGCGGTTTAGAAGCCCTTAGAGCAAATAAAGAAAATAATTTCATAAATATTGGTGAAAGAACAAATGTAGCAGGATCAGCGAAATTTGCAAGATTAATAAGAGAGAAAAATTACGAAGAAGCTTTATCTATCGCAAAAGATCAAGTTCAAAATGGAGCTCAAGTAGTAGACATAAACTTTGATGATGCTCTTTTAGAGGCAAAAGAGGAGATGGATAATTTCCTTAAACTTTTAGCAAGTGAACCTGAAATTTCTAAAGTGCCAGTAATGATAGATTCCTCTAAGTTTGAGGTTCTTGTAACTGGACTTAAAGCACTTCAAGGGAAACCAATAGTAAATTCAATAAGTCTTAAGGTAGGAGAAGAGGAATTTAAAAGACAGGCTAAAGTTATAAAAGACTTTGGGGCAGCGGCTGTTGTCATGGCTTTTGATGAAAATGGTCAGGCAGATTCTTATGAGAAAAAGATAAGCATCTGTAAAAGAGCTTATGATATTTTAGTAAGCGAAGTTAAATTTCCTCCAGAAAATATAGTTTTTGATCCTAATATTTTAACAATTGCAACAGGAATAGAAGAACATAATAATTATGCCGTGGACTTTATTAATGCAACTAAGTGGATAAAAGAAAATTTACCTTATGCAAAAGTAAGCGGTGGTGTAAGTAATCTTTCCTTTGCCTTTAGAGGTAACAATGTAATAAGGGAAGCTATGCATTCAGTGTTCTTATATCATGCAATTAAAGCTGGAATGGATATGGGCATCGTAAACCCTGGAATGATACAGATTTATGATGAAATTGATGAAGCGTTACTTGAAAAAGTAGAAGCAGTTATCTTTAATAAGAGTGAAAATGCAGCAGAGGAGCTTTTGGAATTTGCAGCAACCTACAACAAAGCTTACAACAAAGCAGAAGAGAGCAAAGAAGCTTGGAGAAACGAAAATGTTAAAGAGAGATTAAAAACTGCCTTAGTAAAAGGTATAGATAAATATATTAAAGAGGATGTTGAAGAAGTAAGAACAGAATATAGCAAATCTTTAGAGGTAATAGAAGGACCTCTTATGGATGGTATGAATGAAGTAGGCAAACTTTTTGGTGACGGAAAGATGTTTTTACCTCAGGTTGTAAAAAGTGCAAGAGTTATGAAGAAGGCTGTTGAAGTTTTAATGCCATATCTAGAAGAAGAAAAAAGCAGCAGTGGAAGTGTTAGTGCAGGAAAAATAGTTTTTGCAACTGTAAAAGGTGATGTTCATGATATAGGTAAAAATATTGTATCAGTGGTACTTTCTTGCAATAACTTTGAAGTCATCGACCTTGGAGTAATGGTACCTACAGAAGTTATTTTAGAAACAGCTAAAAATGAAAATGCAGATATTATAGCCTTAAGCGGCCTTATAACTCCTTCTCTAGAAGAAATGGCAACTGTCGCTGAAGAGATGGAAAAGCAGGGCTTTAAAATTCCACTAATGGTTGGTGGAGCAACAACCTCGAGAGCTCATACTGCAATTAAAATTGCACCAAAATACTCAGGTGGAGTAATTCATACAACCGATGCATCAAAAGCTGTTGAGGCCGCGAAATATCTTTTAAATAAAGATAAAAAAGCCGAATATCTTAAAGCTTTAGAAGCAGAATATGAAAAAATAAGAGAACTTTTCAACAAAGTGCCTAGAAAATTCATTCCATTAGATTATGCAAGAAAAAATAACTTAAAGATAGAGTGGGATAAGGAACAAATAGATAAACCTAAGATGCTAGGAATAAAGAAATTCATAGATTTTCCTATAGGAAAATTAAGAAAGTATATAGATTGGAGCTTTTTCTTCATAGGCTGGGATATGGGAATGCCATATCCACAAATACTTGAAGATCCCAAATACGGTGAAGAAGCTAAAAAATTATTAGCTGATGCTGAAAAGATGCTTGATAAAATAGAAAGTGAAAATATCCTAAAAGCAAATGCAGCTTTTGGTATTTTTGAAGCTAATTCTGTAGGTGATAATATTGAAGTTTATAATAACTCAGAGGTAACCACTTTTAATCTTCTTAGACAACAAGAGGAGAAAAAAGATAACACGTACCTTTGTTTATCAGATTATATAGCACCAAAGAATAGTGAAATAAAAGATTATTTAGGTGCCTTCATTACTACAGGTGGAGTAGGAGCAAAGGAATACGCAGATAAACTTAAAGCTTCTGGTGATGATTACAGTGCAACAATGGTAATCTTACTTGCAGATAGACTTGCAGAAGCCTTTGCAGAATATATTCATGAAAAAGTAAGAAAAGAATTCTGGGCATATTCAAAAGAGGAAAACTTATTAATGGAAGATATCTTTAAAGGTAACTATAGAGGAATAAGACCAGCAATAGGTTATCCTTCCCTTAGAGATCATTCAGAAAAGGTAAAACTATTTAATCTTCTTGATAAAGAGGGAGAGTTAAAAGTAGAACTTACGGATAGTTATATGATGTCCCCAACAGCAAGCACCTGCGGCCTTTATTTTGGAAATAAGAATGCTAAGTATTTTGACATTAATAAAATTGATGAAGATCAGTTTGAAGATTATGTTAAGAGGAATGGCAGGGATAAGGGTGAACTTAGAAAGCTCATGTATACACTTATAGATTAAATATCTTGAGTTAATAATATTAGATAGATTATTCAAAGCGAATCTAAACATTTTTCGTGATTTAGAAAGTTAAATTTTCTTATATCAACAAGCCCCACAAAATCTAACAGTTGGATTTTTGTGGGGACTTTTTTATTTAATTACATCTTTTTAAAGTAATGATTTTATTTAAATAATATATAAAATACATTATTTACAATAAATGATAAAATATACAACTTAATTGTGATATAATTTTTAGAATAATTGATGTTATGGTATTGTGTGATTTATTTAATTCATAATTTATTTTAGAGGATATAATATGGAAAAAGTAATTCCAATGTTCTCAAAATTATTTCTGGAAAATTAACTTCTAAATGGGGAATGCTGTAAGTTCTCAAGGGATAATTGTTGAATTTTACGATAAATGTGGAATTTGAGTTTATGGGGTGTATAGGAATGTTGATTAAAAAACTAAATAAAAAATTATCTGATAGTAAAATTGGACTGATAATAGCTTTGTTTTATTTTGTACTTATTGTGGCTTCGACTTTTGTAAGTAGTTTTTTTTATGAAAAAATATATTTTAATATTACACAGAAAAAAGTCAGTGAAGTGTCTGTTCAAACATTAAATTCTATACAGACAAATATTAATTTGATGATTAATAATGCAGACAGCTTGTCTAAAATGGTTTTATCCAATAGTGATTTGCAAAAGCTTTTAAGGCAAGGTGGTATGTATGAGGATTTAAATGCACAGGCTAAAGTAAGTTCATACTTGTATAAATTTATTCAGTCTGTAACTTATGTAAGTTCAGTGTATATTTTAGATAACTCTAGCAATGTCTATTCAGTAGGAGCAGATGTATTACCAAGTCTTTCAGCTCATAAAATTATTAATGCAGAATGGTATAAACGTGTAAAGGAAAAAAACGGAGGGTTTATACTGGAATTAAATGGAGGAGGGGTAACCTTTGAAAATAGCCAAGATAACTATGTTTCTTTGATACGTCTAATAAGAGATATGGATAATGTAGATAAGTTAGGTGTTTTAGTAATTAATATTCCACAAAAATCATTTAAACAAGTTTTTGATAATATCTCTAGTGATGTTGAAACTAATATAACAGTATTAGATGAAAAAAATCAGAATATTACATCATTAAAAAGCCTAAATAGCAAAGAGGGAAGTGTACAAGAGAATATAAATATAGATAATGAAATGATACGAGCAGGGGATGAGTTTGTAGGTAAGGATATAGGCTATAAGATGAAAAAAATAGATAAAACAGAATATCTTATTAGTTACAGCTCTAAAAATGATTATAATTGGAAATTTGTAAGTGTTATTCCTTTTACTAAACTTTATAAAGAAAATATGACTATGATATTTATTGGTTTTATAGTTATATTGTTTAATGGCATTATCCTGTTTGTTTGTTCCATTGGTATATCTAGAATTTTCACTATGCCTATTGGATATTTGTTGAATTCTATGAAAGATATAGAGAAAGGCGTATTCAATGAGGTACATATTAAGGCTTATGGTTATGAATTAAAAAAACTTTGCAGCGGCTATAACATAATGATAGAAGAAATAAAAAAACTTATTGTTCACGTTATAGAAGAACAAAAGACAATCAGAAAAGCAGAATTGTATACGTTTCAAGCTCAGATTAAACCTCATTTTTTATATAATACGTTAGATTCAATTAATTCACTGGCTCTTTCAGGATGCAATAAAGAGGTAAGCGAATTAGTAGAGGCTTTAGGTAATTATTATAGGACAAGCGTTAGTAAAGGCAAGGAAATTATAACAATTAGAGAAGAAATAGAAATGGTTAAAAACTATCTCAAAATTCAAAAGATAAGATATCCGGATTTATTCAAAGCAGAATATTTAATTGAAGCAAACTGCCTAGATTATAAGATTCCTAAGCTTATTTTGCAGCCACTTGTTGAAAATGCACTATATCATGGAATTAGAGAAAATGGGAAAAGTGGAACTATCAAAATTAGAGTTTATATGAATAACGAAATTATTATTATATCAGTGGAAGATGATGGCGCTGGAATGAGTGAGAAGCAAATAAAAGATATTATAAGTAACAATAATAAAAGCTTTGGACTTAGAGGAACTTTTGAAAGAATTAGAATTTTTTATGGGGATGATGAAGCTTGCAAAATTGAAAGCAAGCTTGGAGGAGGAACGAAAATTTTATTGTATATAAATACCGAGCATAAAGACTATTGAAGTCTGAAAGAAATGATTTCATAATGCTTTATGCTTCAAGAAAGGAATGGTTATAAAAATGAAAGGTATATTAAAGGTTATTATTGTAGATGATGAATATTTAATTAGAAATCTCATAAAGATGAAGGTTAATTGGGAAGATGTAAATATGGAAGTTGTGGGAGAAGCAGGAAATGCAGAGCAAGCTTTAGAATTGATAGATAAATTAAATCCAGACATTATATTTACTGATATATGCATGCCTTCTATAGATGGAATTGAACTTAGCAAGAATATAATAGAAAAGTATCCGGATATTAAAATTATTATTGTTACAGGTTATGATGATTTTGAATATGCAAGAAGTGGTATTAAACTTGGAATATATGATTTTATTTTAAAACCTATAAATTCATCTGAACTTATGGAGACCTTAAGTAAGCTTAGAAATATAATAAACTCAGAAAGAAATCATGAAGAGGAATATAATCAATTGAAAAATCAGGTTCATGAAAGTTTACCAATTTTAAAAGAGAAATTTTTGAATGAACTTTTATTTGATCAGCTAACTTCGGAAGAGATCATGAGTAAATTTGAGTATTTTAAGATTAATGCAGATCCTTACTATAATGTATTCCAGATAGCATTGATAGAAGTGGATAATTTAATAAAAGATGAGAGAAAAGAAGAAAATAAAATTTTGCTATCTATGCAGTGCTTTAATATTATACAAAATTTCTTTAAAGAAGATAATTATGTTTTTGTATTTTTTGATAATGGAAGAAGAATTGCAATATTATCAAATAGTGAGAAGGTAGATTTAATAGAAAGCTGTGAATTACTAAAAAAAATAATTATAGACAAGTTAGAGTGTTCTGTTAGTTTGGGAGTTGGTATGAAAAAAGGAAAGGCTCCAAATATCAGGTTTTCTTACAAAGAGGCCATAGAAGCAGTGAACTACAAAGTTATTGCTGGAAAGAACCAGGTTATAAGTTACACTGACATACATGTAGGTGAAAATATTTTTCATAACAGAGATGAAGATAGGATGGGGAAGTTAAGCCTATTCATTAATGCAGGAGCAAAGGAAAATGCTTTAGAAATTTTAGAACAGATATTTACCATTTCAGCTATTGGTTATCTGGAAGCTATGAAAAAAGCTAGATTACAGGCTTTAGATGTGTTATTTGTCTGCCAACGCATTGCTAGTGAACAGAAAATTACTCCTACAGACATTTGGAAAAGCCATGAAAAAATAAATGAATTAATTTTAAAAGCTGATAATTTGCCAGAACTAAAACAGTGCATGAGAGAATGTGTAAAAGACATTACTGAATTGATGCAAAAATCGAATGCAGTAAAAGCGAATACATTTATTAAAAATGTAAAGGAATATTTAAATAACAATATTTCCAATCAAGATTTATCACTATCTAGTGTTGCAAAAGAATTCTTTATAAGCTCAGGACATTTGGGACGTCTATTTAAACAGCAAACTTCTAAGACTTTTATCGAGTATCTTACTGAAATAAGAATTAAAAAAGTTCAAAAACTTTTGCTGGAAACAAATTTAAATGGATCTCAGATTAGTGAAAGGGTTGGAATAAGTGATTCCCATTATCTAAGCATTCTATTTAAAAAGCATACAGGACTTTGCATTAATGAATTTAAAAAGTTTAAAAAAGTCTAGATAACATGTTGTTTTTTTGAATATTTATGTGCAGATATTGAATTGTAAACAATATCAGATGCTTCTAGAATATTAAGAGAAGTAAAAAACATATATAAGGGGGATCTTTAATGAAAAAACATGTCTTAAAAATAATAACTGCTACACTTGTTGGTGCAATGGCGCTTTCCTTCACTGCATGTTCAAGTTCAACAAGTGTAGATAGTTCTAGTGGAGGAAATGGAACAATTAAATTGTCAATGTGGCATCAATCTGTTGGCGATACTGATCCAACTTCAAAATTACTAAAAGAAGCTGTTGAAGAGTGGAACAAAGAACATCCAGATATAATTGTAGAACAAGATGGAGTTACAGGGGAGCAATACAAAACAAAGATTAAAACAGCTATAGCAGCAAATGAGGGGCCTGATATAGAGTATATGTATGGAGGAAGTTTTGTTAAACCTTATATACAATCAGGAAATATGCTGGCTCTTGATGAATATCTTACTCAAGACGTTAAAGACAAGCTAGTTAAAGGTACTATAGATGGGTGCGTAGTTGATGGGAAGACTTATAGTTTGCCAATGTATTCATTTATAGCAAGCTTATATTGCAATAAAGAGTTATTTGATAAGGCTGGAGCCAAAATACCCACCACATATGATGAATTGCTTGATGCTGTAAAGAAGTTACGCGCAGCCAATATAACTCCGATAGCACTAGGAGAAAAAGATAGATGGCCTGGAATGTATTGGTTTGATATCTTTGCTATGCGTCAGGCAGGAAATGATGCAGCCATGGCAGCACTAAAAGATCCATCAAAATTTAATTCACCTCAATTCATAGAAGCTGCAAAAAAGATTCAGGAAATGGCTGATGCTGGAGCCTTTAACGATAACATGTTTAGTATGAGTTACGATGAAATGTTAGGTGCTTTCACAGGAGGTAATTCTGCAATGATGTTTCAAGCGAATTGGGTAAACTCACCAATAGAAGATAAATCAGCAGCTAGTAGTGGAAAAACTGTAGCAGTGCCATTTCCTTTATTTAAAGATGGTGCGGGTAAGGCAACAGAGTTTTATGGCGGCGGGGTAGATGGTTTCTATGTTAATGCAAATACAAAATATCCTAAGGAGGCTGCTCAATTCTTAATTTACTTAAGTGAAAAAATAGGTAAAGAAGGTTATTTAGCAAATGCAGGTCTACCATGCTGGGATACAAAAGGATTGGATACCTCTACAGTTTCTGATTTAACAAAGAAATCAGCAGAGCTAATGGCAACAGGTACATCATTTATTAACTGGTGGGATAATATACTCCCTGCAGATTCTTCAGAGACACATAAAAATCTCATTGCAGAACTTTTAGGAAAGAAGATTACTCCAGAAGAATTCTGCGATAAAATGTCTAAAGTAGAAGGGGAAAAGTAAAACAGCATAGGGCTTGTGGTAAAGCAAAAAGGTTTTACCACATGCTTTATTAAAGGAGTGATTATCATAAACTCTATTTTATCAAGTAAAAAAACAATTTGTATATTTGTGCTTCCAACGTTAATCATAATGTTTACAATTATATTTATTCCGATTATCTTATCGGTAAAATATAGCATGCTTGATTGGGGTGGTGTAGGAAGCGGAACATTTATTGGATTAGATAATTATAAGAATATGTTTATGGACGCAAGATTCTTGCATTCAGTTAAGAATTCATTATTATTTGCATTTGTTTCTATAGTAATCCAATTGCCAATATCTCTTCTTTTAGCGTTAATTTTAGCTTCAGGAGTTAAATTTGAAAAGTTCTATCGCACAGTGTATTTTATACCTGTAATTATTTCTACTGTTGTAATTGGACAACTATGGATTAAAATATATAATGCTGATTATGGACTACTAAATACTATACTTAGAGCTATTGGACAAAGCCAATTAGCCCATGACTGGGTAGGAAAAGAAGATACAGCTCTAATAAGTTGTTTTATTCCTATATTATGGCAGTATGTAGGCTATCATATGTTGATTATGTATGCTGGAGCAAAGTCAATCTCTTCAGATATTAACGAAGCAGCAAAGATAGATGGAGCTTCTCCTATAAAAACAGCATGGTATATTACTATTCCACTTTTAAAACCTATTTTAAAGGTTTGTATGACTTTCTCATTGATTGGTGCGTTGAAGGTATTTGATTTGATTTATGTATTAACTAATGGTGGGCCATTTTTCTCGACAGAAGTTCCAAGTACCTTGATGTATACTACTATTTTTGATAATTATAAATACGGCTATGGAAGTGCAATGTCGGTATTTATAATAATAGAATGTTTGATACTTACAGTAATGCTCGATAGACTTATTAAAACAGAGTAAAAATGGAAGGAAGTGAGTTAGGATGAAAATGCTTAAAAGTTCTTCAAACGGTAAAAGGATGATAGGTAAAATACCTGTACAGATATTTCTCATTATTGTTGCAATAATACAGATATATCCACTTGTATGGTTGGTGCTATTCTCTTTTAAAGATAATGGTGAGATATTTGGTGGTAACATTGCTGGCCTTCCACATGTGTGGCGTATTGAAAACTATGAAAGTGCTATTAAACAGGCTAATGTCATGAAATATTTCCTTAACAGTGTAATTGTTACAGTAATCACTATAGCTTTAGTGCTTTTGTTGTCTTCTATGACAGCTTATGCAATCAGCCGTATGAAATGGAAACTTAGCAAACCTACTTTGATAATAATATTAATAGGAATGATGGTGCCAATTCATGCAGCATTATTGCCGTTATTTATGGTTCTTAAGAATTTAAAAATGTTAAACTCATATTGGGCCTTGATAATACCTTACACAGCTTTTGCTATTCCAATGGCGGTTATTATATTAGCAGCATTTTTACAAGGGATTCCAAAGGAATTGGAAGAAGCGGCAGTAATAGATGGATGCGGTATTTTTAGAATATTCTTTTCTATAATTATTCCTATTATAAGACCAGCTATGGCAACCGTAGCTATATTCACATATCTATCTTCATGGAATGAGCTGATGTTTGCAGTAACCTTTATAAATAAAGCTGAATTTAAAACGCTTACTGTAGGTATTATGTCTATGGTAGGTAATTATGTAACAAAATGGGGAGATATAGGTGCAGGACTTGTTATTGCAACAATACCAACAATAGTGATATATATACTTTTAAGTGAGCAAGTACAAAAGAGCCTTATTGCTGGTGCAGTAAAGGAATAATATAAAGCATTTGTATGATGCATGGTTAAAAAATGATTGAATAGTAATAATTTGTTTTTATTTCTGTGCACTAAAAATTAGTTTTGAGAGGTGTAAAATGGCAAAGATAATTATTAATACAGATATTAAGAAAGGAAAAATAAATAAGAATATTTATGGTAATTTTGCTGAACATTTAGGGAGATGTATTTATGGTGGGTTTTGGGTAGGAAAGGACTCGAAAATACCAAATATAAATGGGATAAGAAAAGATGTAGTAGAAGCTTTAAAAGAGTTAAAGCTTCCAGTTCTTAGATGGCCAGGAGGATGTTTTGCTGATGAATATCATTGGAAAGATGGTATAGGTGATCAAAAGTCAAGGCCTAAGATGGTGAATGTACATTGGGGTGGAGTTACAGAAAACAATCATTTTGGTACGCATGAATTTTTTGAACTTTGTGAGCTGTTAGGAGCAGAACCATATATTTGTGGTAATGTAGGAAGCGGAACTGTTCAAGAAATGAGAGAATGGATTGAGTATATGACTTTTGATGGAGAGTCACCAATGTCAAATTTAAGAGCAGAAAATGGTAATAAAGAGCCTTGGAAGCTTACATACTTCGGCGTTGGAAATGAAAACTGGGGCTGTGGTGGTAATATGCGTCCAGAATACTATGCTGATCTATATAGAAGATATTCAACCTATGTAAGGAACTTTGGGGATAATAAAATATTCAAAATAGCCTGTGGTCCTAATGATTATAATTATAACTGGACTGAAGTGCTTATGAGAGAGGCAGGCAAATTTATGGACGGAATGAGCTTGCATTATTACACAATACCGGGGGATTTCTGGCTAGGTAAAGGTTCTGCTACGGAGTTTAATGAAGAAGAATGGTTTCTTACCATAAAAAAATCAATGATGATGGAAGAGCTTCTTGCAAGGCATTCAGCAATTATGGATAAATATGACCCAGAGAAGAGAGTTGCTTTAATAGTGGATGAATGGGGGACTTGGTTTGATGTTGAACCAGGAACAAATCCGGGATTTTTGTATCAACAAAATACAATAAGGGATGCCTTAGTTGCTGGAGTAAATTTTAATATTTTTCATAAGCACTGTGATAGAGTGCAAATGGCGAATATAGCTCAGACCATAAATGTACTTCAAGCTGTTATACTTACAGAAGGTTCAAAGATGATATTAACTCCAACTTATCATGCTTTTAATATGTATAAGGTTCACCATGATGCTGAATTAATTGATCTAAATATTGAATCAGGTGACTATATTTTTGGTGAAGATAAGATACCACAGGTAACGGCTACTGCCTCGATGGACAAGGATGGCAAGCTCCATATATCATTATGTAATTTAAGTCCTATAAAATCCGCTGATATTCAGTGCGAGCTTAGAGGGAAAGTAATGGATAAGGTGACAGGAACTATACTTACTGCAGATGCAATGAATGCTCATAATACCTTTGAAGATCCAGATAAAGTATCACTAAAATCATTTGATGCTGCAAGTATAGCAGAAGGAAGACTTACAGCAGTACTTCCTGCTATGTCCTTAGTTACATTGGAGCTAAAGTAATTAGATGGCATATATAGATAACTGTAAAGGGTGCTCGGCAAGTGTCAAGGTTCCACCAGAGGATATAAAAGCAATGATCTTAAGTATTATTAATAGCAAAAATTTTAATTTAGTATCTGAGGAAGTGTATAGTAGAAGACTTCAGAAATGCGAAAGCTGTAAATATCTAGAGTATAATACAACCTGCAGAGAATGTGGATGTATTGTGCAGGTTAGAGCCTTGCAGCAGGAGAAAGATTGTCCATATCCCAACAACTCTATGTGGAAATAAGGTTATGAGGGCAAAAAGTTAAAGTCATATGTATAAGACAAATTAGACTTTTTAGATGAAATTTTATATTGTAGTTAAGTTTAGTTGAATCTGTTCCAAAGAGCATTTAGTCAAGGGGAATGATTAAGAATAAATATATGTTATAGCGTTGGTATATTGTTTTTTACTGAGTTAAAAATATAAAATTTGAGGTGAAAGGTATGAATATTAATTTTGATTTATTTCCAGAAGGAAAAACAAAAGCATTAACCATGAGTTATGATGATGGACAAATTTTTGATAGGAGATTAATAAGCATATTTAATAAGTATGGAATAAAAGGTACGTTTCATTTAAACTCAGGAATCCTAGATAAGGAGAATTTTATAACTAAAGCTGAAGTTGCAAAGCTTTATGAAGGTCATGAGGTTTCCCTACATGCAAAAACGCATCCATTTTTAGACTGCATACCAGTTGAAGGTATCATAGAAGAAATAGTTGAAGATAGAAAATGCTTAGAGTCTTTAGTTGATTATCCTATTAAAGGAATGTCTTATCCTTATGGAGCTTTTAATGGAAAGCTTATAAAAACTCTTGAGAGTCTTGGAATTCAGTATTCAAGAACTGTAGTTTCACATCATGATTTTTATATTCCAGAAAATTTCTTGGCTTGGAATGCAACTTGTCATCACGATGATAATCTTATGGAGCTTGGACAAAAATTTTCTGATTATGAATTTAAGGGAAAGTTAAAGCTGATGTATGTTTGGGGACATAGCTTTGAGTTTGAAAGAAATAATAACTGGAATTTGATTGAGAATTTTTGCGAGTTAGTTTCTAAAAATAAAGAAATTTGGTTTGCAACAAACATTGAGGTAATGAGATATATTAAGGCATTAAAAAAACTTGAATTCTCTGCAAAAGGAGATATTGTATATAACCCTACTGCAATAACAGTATGGATTAGCGTAGACGATAAAGCTGTGGAAGTTAAATGTGGAGAAACAATAAGATTATAATATATTAAAATTTAAATTTATATTATTAAAACCACCTTTTCTGATGTAAAATTGATTTACAAATCTAATTTTCATCAGAAAAGGTGGTTTAATTATAATCAAAGATTAAGAATAAAATAACGTACTTACTATTATAAAGTAAGTGTGATAAAATAACTAAAGGTGGTGATTGAAAATGGAAAAGTTTCATATGTGTCCAAAGTTTGAAAATGCCTTTGAACTACTAGGGAAAAGATGGACCGGTTTGATTATAAGAACGTTATTGAATGATCAAAATCGTTTTTCAGATATAGCAGAAGCAATTCCTAATATGAGTGCTCGTATGCTTACAGAAAGATTTAAGGAATTGGAGAAGGAAGGAATTATTATAAGAAAGGTTTATCCAGAAACTCCAGTACGAATAGAATATGAGTTGACGGAAAAAGGAAGAGATCTTCAAAGCGCTATGGATGAAATTCAAAAATGGGCAGAAAAATGGACTTAGCTAATATATTATAAAATGTATAAGAAAGTGGCTTAATCAAAATGAATTTGAGGCAGCCACTTTTTTAGCTTTTATGAAAAACTGGTATTTAAAATAATATTTAGAAAAATAGTTTTAAATATTATTGACCAGCAATAATAAGTGTATTATAATTTATGTATAGTTAGTTACTAAAAGTAATGAACTATATTAAGTTATTTAAATGAGTTTTTGTAAGTTCGCTGAATTTAATAGAAAGATTTGGGATATTTTGATTATATATTAATAGTAATGAATAGGAGGGATGTAAAGTGTTACGAAAGATTGATAATACGAGTATGGGAAGTAGTGATCTGGGATGGTTAAGAAGTAAATTTCATTTTTCTTTTGCAGAATATTATAATCCATTTAATATTAGGTTTGGAACTTTAAGGGTTATAAATGATGATTTAATTGAACCCGATACCGGATTTGATACACATCCTCATAAAGATATGGAAATAATAACATACGTAATTAATGGTGATCTTACACATGAAGATAGTATGGGGAATAAAAACACAATAACTCGCGGACATGTCCAATACATGAGCGCTGGAACAGGAGTATACCATAGTGAATTTAATTATGGTGAAGAAAGATTAAGATTGTTACAAATATGGATATTACCAGACAAATCAGGGCATAATCCTGATTATGGAGACTATAGGTTCAAGTGGAATGACAGAGAAAATAAATGGCTTCATATGGTTTCAAGTAAAGAAGGAGATGCTCCAATAAAAATAAATCAAAATACAAATATTTACTCTTTAGAACTTGAGAAAGAAAAAGAAATTAAATTCTTTGTAGATGAAGGAAGGCAAGCGTATTTAGTTCAGATAGAGGGAGCTTCTAAAATAAATAATATCGAATTAAATGCTCAAGATGGACTAGAAATAGTTGAAGAAGATGTGTTAATTAAAGCAAAGGAAAATTCTCATATTCTAGTTTTAGAAATGAGAAAAGAATAGTAGATTTCATTATAATTAAAAATTATTATAAATATGTTTTATAAATGAGGAGGAATGATTTATGTCAAAAGATTTTTTAAGTGCAGTAGCAGATAGACGTTCATATTATGGAATAAGTAAGGAAACAGTTGTTTCAGATGAAAGAATTAAAGAAATTATAGAGCATTCTGTTAAACATACTCCATCAGCATTTAACTCACAAAGTGCAAGGATAGTTTTATTGCTCGGCAATGAACATGATAAATTATGGGACATTACAAAGGAGGCTTTAAGAAAGATCGTGCCAGCTGACAAGTTTAAGGATACTGAAGATAAGATAAATTCTTTTAAAAGTGGATATGGCACAGTTTTATTCTTTGAGGATAACAGTATAATAGAGTCTCTTCAAGAAAAATTTGCGCTTTACAAGGATAACTTTCCAATTTGGTCGCAGCAATCAAGTGGAATGCATCAATTTGTTATTTGGACAGCATTGGAAATTGAAGGTTTTGGAGTATCATTACAACACTATAATGAACTTATTGAAACAGATGTGAAGAAAGAATGGCATATACCTGATAGCTGGAAGATTATTGGACAAATGCCATTTGGAAAACCCACAGCAGAGCCAAGTGAAAAAGAATTTAAGCCATTAGAAGAACGTATTAAAGTATTTAAGTAATTATATAAATAGTGAAGGAAATCATATAATTAAAATTCATTGCATAATTTTAAAGATTATGTTCCAATTCTATAATAAGACCCACGAAAATATGGATTTCGTGGGTTGTTTTTATGTTTATATTTAACTTATTATTCATTAGCAGAAAAATTAGCAGAAAGGGATATAAGAGACATACAAAAAAGTTATATAACAGGAGAATTAGAAAGTAGTTATAAGATTGCTAATGGATTATAAATATATCTATTATATTAAATTCAATTATTTTAATTTTCTTGACTTGATGTATTTATAGAGCGCATCATTAAGCCTCCATAATGCATTGCTATACATAAGCTGCCAACTAATAACGTAATTGCTATAATTGTTACTATAAGTACCATCTTTAATATACTCTTATCCATAAACAGACCTCCATGATTTTCTTTAAGTAATCTTTATATTATACCACATTTTATATCATCTGTTTGATAATATTATTTTAATAAAATCACCTTTCTCTGTATATTTAGATTTTTTTTTAGTAAATAGCAACTTTCATATAATTACTCAATGATATGCTACCTTTTTGATGATTGTCTAATGAACAAAGTAATGATTATATGATTATTAAAGTTGCTATAATTTGAAAGGAAATTTCTAATTTTTGTATAATTAATTATATGAGGATGGTGAGAATTATGAATGCAATAGAAAGAGTTATTATGAATCTTAAAATAAAACCATATGGTATGAGTTTTCGTGAATTGAATGAAGTCTGTTTTGCAACTTATAATAAAATTTTAATCGGATCAACACTTTTAAGGCCAATGGAGCTTATGGAACCCACTTTGAACTATTTAGAGGAAACTGATCAAATAATAATTGAAGACGAAATTGTCAAATTGAAAGAAAAATAGTGAATTGAACTGTACGATAATATTAAAATATACACGAGTAAAAATTGTTTGAAATCAAATAAAGAGCAGCATATCAAATATGTTGCTCTTTTTATAGTAAATTTACTTGTGGAGTAAATGCTAATGAAGAAAATATTATTAACTTTGTAACTTTATTATAATTGGCCAATGTGTCAAGAGGGTGACAAATTTAAGTTATAATATGTAAATTTGGTTCAGTAATTAATAAAAAAGTGCTTTTGAAAATTGAATAATGTGATATTTGCAATGTATGTTACAATAAATTCATAGCGATAATATATTGTTCATCAATTTTTTTGTAAGTTGGATACTATATATTGTACACAAATTTAAAAATATAAAAGGAGTGTATCAGCATGAATAGCAAAAAAGATGTTTTAGATAATGGTCCTTTTTTTCATGGTACTAAAGCAGAACTAAAAATTGGAGATTTATTAGAACCACAACATTTATCAAATTACCAAAATAAAAAATCTAATTATATTTATTTTACTGCAACATTAAATGCTGCTAAATGGGGTGCTGAATTAGCCACATCTAAATCAAAAGAAAGAATTTATATTGTAGAACCATTAGGTGAATTTGAAAATGATCCGAACTTAACTGATAAGAGATTTCCTGGAAATCCAACACGCTCTTATAGGTCTAAATCTCCTTTGAAAATAATAGCCGAATTAGGTTCATGGGAAAGACATTCTGATGAGGAAATAAATCATATGCTTTCATCTTTAAAAAAGTTAAATGATGAAGGAAAAAATGTAATATACGATTAATTCATAAATATACAATTTGCAGCATTGCAAGGAATTGGTGAGGCATTTTATTAAATCATGAACTAATAAAATTAAATACTAAATTGTAAAATCGCATTATTCAAGATATTTGAATTGCGGTTTTTTTAATGCATTATATTAAAAAAGTTCGTAGTATCATAAGAGAAATATTAAATTTTGTCCAATTGGTAAAAAAATTATTACTTATGGAAATTGCAAATATGGACAAAATAAATTAATAAGAAGAACAAGGATAATGAAAAAATGAATATAAAGATAAAGGAAAAGTTAAATAGCATTAATGTGCAGATAATTTATAGTAATAAAAAAATAAGCTTCTATACATAAAGAAGCTTATTAAATAAACAAATTATAAAAATTAAAAATATTATTACGTAATAGGATTTACTGGAGTGAAATCTAGCTGCCCATCACCAAATATTATAATACTATAATCTTCTTCCATAGGTTTTAAGACATATTTTATAGAGTTTCCTTCCAAACGTATAGATTGTTCTATTCTTTTGTTGCTATCAAATATAATAAGGAAACTTTCAGCGGGTGAAACATTTTGAACAGCATACTCAACATTTAAAAGTAATTTTAAATCACTTATTTTATAAATACCTTGAGAAAATGTTCCTGGAGGTTGGGCACTAATGGGAATAACATTTAAATTAAATGATACAAACAAGAAAATAGAAAATATAATAATAAACTTTTTCATTGCACTAACCACCTCTAAAGTTATTTTAAGCCAATTAAATGCATTGTTATTATGTGAACTTAGGAAACAAATATTCAAGATGTAGAAAATTTATAGTAAAAGACCTTTTATTGAATGATTACTTCACCATTACCAATTACTATAATTCTGTAATTAGGCTGCAAAGGTAGTAGACTATAACTTTCTGAATTAGGTTTTAAGCGTATAGACTGTATTTGGAGTTGATTTTCATCAAAGAGTAGTATATACACACTTTGACTAGGAGAAATATTCTGAATGGTATACCTATTATTAGGTGAAATATTAAAATCGGATAATTTATATATACCCTCTTTAAAAGTAGTGACTGCAAATGCAGATATTGATAAAAATATATTAAATGATAAAGATAATAAAATTACGAATATAATGAACTTTTTCATCGATATGTAACCACCTTTCAATTTTATTTTGCGTCTTGTCAATAATAATATTCATAATATTTAGTTGAGAAAAAATTATCAGAATATGTTAGATGAGAGGAAAAGAAATTATGTATTAAGTAGAAGAATAGTTCACAATACTAAGATGGCAAGAAATTTAAAAAATAACAAATGAGCTCCTGCAAAGAGGGGCTCATTTGTTATTTTTGGTAATACTATTATTAAAAATATTTTCATTATAGGTGGAATAATTGGATTTATTTTAATGATACCATTGTTTATAACATCATTAAGAAAAGTAAGACCAAAAATGAAAGGACTGCAGTGGAAAGAGCTACAAGGATGGGCCTACTTATTTTATTTACTAGCATATGTTCATATCGTATTTATATTACTAAATTATAAGAAAATTAATTGGCTAAGATTAGCAGCATATACATTAATCTTTGGCGGTAATATGATTCTGAGACTAGTGAAGAGAAGTACGAGTTAATCAATAAACTTTTAGAATTTAGTAAAAGTAGAAATTAAGATTTGATTCATATTAATTGTTGGTATTATACTGTTCTGAGAGTGAATTTATTACATTTTTATTAAAGTATGAGTAAAAATTATATAACAAGATGTATAACAAGGAAATTGAAATAATAGATTTAACCTCTTTAAATGCGTTAATTATCATTAAAATTAGCTACTATTATAAATCATCTTTTCTTTTGACCTCCTTTTTTCATTCTTATCTCAAAAATTATGAATATTTTTCCATGACCAAGTCTAAAATTTATAATATAAGTGAATTCAAATTGATAAAAGAAGGTGTTTTTAAATAAAGGAATATAAAATTGAAGATGTAGATTTAAAGACAGCAAGGAATTTAAGAAAAGAAATTTGCGAAAAGTATAAGATCATACCGATAAAGGAAAAAACAAACGAGATAATAGTTTTAGCCTATGAAGCTACTGAAGAAGCCAAGGAATATTTAAAATTCATCTATAATAAAGATATAGTTATCGATACTGTAGAAGAAAACAACTTTGAACATCTAAAAAATATTATTTTTGGCGAAGATAATAAAAATTTAGAAGATGTATTAATATTCAATGCAATAAGAGATAAAGCCAGTGATATTCATATAGAGCCGCAGAAAACCTGCGTCTTTGTAAGATACAGAATAAATGGAAGCTTGGTTTTGGTTCACAAAATTGACTCAAATGAGTATACTACTCTTGCGTCAAAAATAAAATTAAAAGCAAACATGGACATAACTGAAAAGAGGAAACCACAAGATGGAAAAATAATGGTTAATTATAAAAATCTAAAATATGATTTAAGAATATCATCTATCCCAGTAGTTTACGGGGAAAAGCTGGTAATAAGAATACTATACTGTGATAATTTTGATTACAGCCTTGAAGATTTAGGGTTTTCTGAAAATGAAATTAAACTTATTAGAAAAATTATATCTTTAAAGAATGGATTATTTTTGACTTGCGGTCCGACCGGAAGTGGCAAAACTACTACTCTCTACACAATATTAAAAGAAATTGACTCTAAAGCTCAAAATATTACGACACTTGAAGATCCAGTTGAAATTGTAATGCCAAATATAAATCAGATGAGCTTAAATAAAAAATTAAACATAGATTTCTCTAATGGACTTAGAAGCATCTTACGGCAGGACCCAGATGTGATAATGATTGGGGAAATAAGGGATGAAGAAACTGCCAATATGGCAGTAAGAGCATCAATTACAGGTCATAAGGTTTATAGCACAATTCACTGCAGATCGGCAAGAGAAGTATACATAAGGCTTGAAAACATGGGCGTTAAACCTTATTTACTAAGCGATGCGTTAGTTGGAATAATCTCTCAAAGATTAATAAAGACTTTGTGCGAGAGATGTAAGGAACTAGATAATGAAAACTCAGTTGATGGGAGAAAAATATATAAGAAATGCGGATGTAAAACTTGCAATTACTCTGGATATGGGGGAAGAGAAATTATTAGTGCAGTTCACTTTTTAGAGGAAAAGAACAAAAAGAAAATTGAGGAGCTTCATGAAGATAATAGCTATTTATCAAATGAGAATATGAAGCACGATTTAGAAAAACTACTATATGAAGGCAAAATATCAAAAGAGGATTATTTAGAATTCATTGAAGGAGAGAGATTAAATGAATTTTAGTGGAAATTATTCTTCAAAGGAAGAAAGTGGTGAAATATTTGAAAATTCAGTTTTTAAGAAATTCAGATTAAGAGGAATATTTAAACAAAAAGCAGATGAAAAACAACTTGCTTTTATTGCTGAAAATTTAGCTCAAATGTACAATGCAGGAATACCTATTGCTATGGCTGTGGAATTAGTAATTGATATTCTTTCAAATAGGGTATATAAAAACAGTCTATATAATATATTAATACACATTAAAGAAGGAAAGAGTTTATCACAAGGTTTTGGACAATATAAAGAGTTATATCCATATTTATTTGTGGGAATGATTGCAATAGGAGAAAATACTGGTAAGTTATATCAGGTGTTAAAAGGTCTTAGTGAATTCTATAGTAAATTGCTATTTATTAAAACTGAAATTAAAAATGCATGTATTTATCCGATATTTGTACTTATATCCTTAGTTGCATTAAGTATATTTTTTGTAAATACAGTAATCCCTAACTTTTGTGAAATATATAAATCAATGAATGTTAAATTACCTGCAGCATGCCAAATTCTATATAATATAAATAATAATATGAGAGATGATCCACTAATAACAGGAATAACAATAGTATGTTGGACGTCAGTTATATTAATTATTCTAAAAGAGTGTTCTAAAAAAATTACTATAGATAAATTTAGCAGAATACCCATAGTAAAAGGCTTTTTTGAGTATATGATGGTTTTACTTTTTTCAATAATAACAAGTACTGGAATTAATATATCCCACGCACTTGAATATTGTGAAGGGAGTATAAATTCTGCTTATCTGAGAAAAAAGGCAGGGGAGATAAATTTAAATATTTTAAAAGGCAAGACTTTAACAGAATCTTTGATGTTAAGTGGAATATTTTCTAAGCATACACTAGCTATAATAAAAATTAGAGAGGAAAGTGGAACAATTGAACAGGGGTTTAAGGAATTATCACAAGATTTAGAATATAAATTATCAGAGCAGATAAAAAAATATTTAAAGTGTATAAATCCTGCTTTTATGTTGATAATGGCAGGATTTATAGTTGTGTTTTTATTGGTATTTGTGTTGCCACTATTTAATAATCTTCAAAATGGAATTAGATGATGAAAAGGCGTGGATTTACATTAATAGAGACAATGGCAAGTATATTTATATTGACTCTTTTATTTAGTGTAGGAAGTTCTTTAAGTGGATTAAGCAATAAAATATCCTATAATATTAAGGGAATAGGATATAATTATGAGATACAAGATTTACTTTCATATGCTAAAGCTGTATGCAGAGAAAAAAATAGATATGGGAAGATTACTATAACGGCGAGCAAAAATGAAGTGCGATTTATAGAAGGCTGGGATAGTATAGAAAAGATTATTAAGCTGCCAAGTGGAATGAGGATAATCAGTAATGATATTAGTTTAATGATAACACCTACTGGAAAAATAACAAGAGGATATACAATAAAAATACTTGATGGATTAGGAGAAAGACATGATATAACAATTAATGTAGGAGTAGATTAAGGCGTGAGGATAGTGGAGATTATTATATGAAAAAACAAGGGAGTATCTTAATTGAAGTAATAGCAGCTGCTATGATTTTGATGGTGACTACAACATTTATGGTGAGTACGATTATACAAAGCAGAAATATGTTGAAAGAAAGAATTTTGCAGGAAGAAGTAAGTCGGACTATATGTAATATGATCAGCGAGTTTAAATATAACTTAACTAAAGAAGAAATAGAAGACATGCTAAGTAGAGAAGATGATAAAATAGGACTGAAATATAAAGAGGATTTATCAAGACGATTAGTTGATACAGATGTTAAGGATCTTGAACGCGGAGATGATATTAAAATAAGCAGATTAAGTGAAAATAATATGGGAGTGAAACTAAAAATTGAAGCAAAAATTAATTCTAATGGAGAAGAAGTTGTTTTAGAAAAAGAGTTTACTAAAAGCTGGTGGATGGATGAGGTATAAGAAAAAGAAAGGATTCACAATTATAGAATCGTTAGTGTATATTTTTTTGACAACAATAATTTTATCAGAAGGAATAAATTTATATATTTCAATTTATAAATCATACATAGATGATGCTAATTTATCTATTAAATATGACAAATGTCAGGATTTTTTTATAAATTTAGATAACATAATATCCAGAGGACGCTTTGAAAAGGTAATGGTAGATAATAATAGTATTACGTTATTGAAAAATAGCGATGTAGAGGATTCGGATAAAATAATTAAGTCATATAATGGCGCGATTGTTGTGAAATACGTAGATGGGAATGTTACAAAAACTATAAATACAATAATTGAAGATATAGATAATCTTGAAGTGAGAAAGAAAGGAAAGTTAATTTATCTAATAGTACGTGATAAAGAAGGAAAGGAATTTATAAAGTGTATCTGAAGAAAAGAGGAACAGTTTTAATAAGTACGATAATCATCCTAGCTTTGATGACTACTCTCGGGTGTCTTATATTTGAAATGATGAGAAATAATAATGAATTACGCAGTGTTTATGAGTTTGATAAAGACATTTATGATTTGGATAAAGATGAAGAAGAGATTCTTTATAAATGCATGCAAGAACTAAATGATAAATATAAAGAAAATCAATTAAATGAGGCGGAAAGCATGTTTTTAAATGATTTTGATATAGAAATAGATGATGACAGCAGTCTCAATTATAAAGCTCAAGACGATAAATTTTTTTTGAATACTAAAAATAGAAATGACAGAATTAGAAAGCGAGAGATTTCATATATCTTTAAAAAGGATGAGATGATTTTAATTCCAACATATAAATTTATGAATGAGGATGAATAAAAACTTATAAAAAAGGGAATAATAACTATAAGTCTGAAATTAGGAGAAAATATGAAAAAATCTATAATACTAATTAATAAAAGTTCTTTTGTATTTAATAATAAAGAATATAATTTCGATAGAATAAATGAAATAGTTGATTTATTTAAACCTAGGTTAAAAATAGTCATATTAGAAGAAAATCTTTATGTGAAACAATTCAATGATAAGGTTAAAAAGCACAGGATGTACGAATTCGTAAATAATAAAATTAATAATAATTTTCCTCAAACAGGAGATTTATTATATGATTTTGAAAAGAAGAATAACATTATTGTTATATATTCTATAAAGGGTGCTAAAAGAGTAGAGAAGCTATCAGTAGCTTCGAGCTTTTTGGAGATTAAGCCAATCCAATTTATAATAAAAGAAGTAATGCAGAAAATTTTAAAACGGAATAATTTTAATGCAGATGTAGTAGTGAAGCTTAATGAATTTTATTACTTTACTAGCTTTAAAAAAGGATTATTTAATTATGGTTTTGTTAATGATAATGAGAAGTTAATTTTAAATGAAATTAATGATTCTGAGGAAATATACATGGACAATAATGTTTTTGATATATTTTCTTCTAAGAACAAGGTTAAGATAATAAAATTAAACGTAGGAGATTTAATTAATGAAAAAATATATGAAAAACAAAAATTTTATTCCGGAAAAATTTTATTATAAAATGGAATTAAAAGAGCAGAAAAATGAAAGAAGAGTTATAATTTTATTTTTACTTATAAATTTATCTTTGTTTTCAACAACTTTTAAGTATATTAGAAAAAGTTATCATAAGCAGCCTATAACTCATAGCACTACAGAACAAAATAATATTAATTATAATAATGTTAATACATGGATAAGAAACGTATTTAAAGATGATATTGAAGAAGCATATATTAACAATAATAATGGAGAAATTATAGTAGAAAGTGTTGATAAAATTAATTATTTGAATTTAGATAATTCAATAAATATAAATGATGTGAGTTTGGATAATGATAACAGGTATAAGCTAGGAGTAGGCTTAAATGAATAAATTATGTAAATATTGTATAATAATATTATTGATTATGTTAGTTTTTGTGCAAATATTTTGTATAAATGCTATAGAAAGAGAGAACAATATTAATGCATTCAATGCACAGAATTATAAATATAAAAATAAAACTATAACTGAGATTACAAATGATTTAAGTTACATAAATGATAAAACAATTGTATCTGCGACATATACTGGTGGAAAGTGGCATGTAAAAGTACGAATAAAGGGAGATAAAGATCAGCTGATAAGTGAATTATCTAAACTAAAAGATTATGATATAAGTAATTTTATAGTGAATAAAAATGAAAAAGAAAAATATGTAGAGTTGGAATTAAGTGCTAAAGAAAGTGTTTAAATAATGATAAAATTATAAATTTTTACTATAAAATAATTAGAAAGATTGCAATTGTTATCGTCTTTTGATAAAATATGAGTGTTATGTCAACGGTTAAGTGTATTAAGCTTAATGTTTGAGGATATAGTTATAGTGTAATTAGTTTTATAAATTTGGAGGGATCTTTAATGATAACAGCAGGAGATATAAGAAAAGGTGTAACTTTTGAATTGGATGGACAAGTATTTACAGTAGTAGAGTTTTTACATGTTAAACCAGGAAAAGGAGCAGCATTCGTAAGAACTAAACTTAGAAATGTAATTTCAGGTGGAGTTACAGATACAACATTTAATCCAACTCAAAAATTACAAGATGTTGTAATTGAAAGAAAGGAAATGCAATATCTTTATTCAGATGGAGAATTGTATTACTTTATGGATCAAGAAACATATGAACAAATTCCTTTAAATTACGAAAAAGTTGCTGATGCAATAAGATTCTTAAAGGAAAATATGTTTGCAACAATTAAATTCTATAAGGGTGAAGCATTCTCAGTAGATGCACCAAACTTTGTTGAATTATTAATTACAGAATCTGAACCAGGTGTTAAAGGAAATACAGCTACTAATGCAATGAAACCAGCAACACTTGAAACAGGTGCAGTAGTAAATGTTCCTATGTTTGTTAATGAAGGAGATACTATAAGAGTAGACACAAGAACTGGCGAATATATGGAAAGAGTTTAGGCATACATAGGTTGCTAAGCATGAAGCTTGGCAACTTTATTTATATATGTATGATGCGTATGCCAAACATTTAACTGCAAATATTGAGAAGGAAGTGAAAAGATATGGAAGAGCTTAGCAAAGAGGTTGAAAACTTAAAAAAGAGTTTATCTAAAATAGAAAATAAACAATATCAAGAATATTTTAATAATATATCGTCTATTTTAGAATTAATGACCGCAAAACTAGAAGAATTAACCATAAATCAAGAAGCCATTGAAGAGAATATAAGGTTTATGGATGATGATTTATCTGATATTCAAGATGAATTGTTTGAGGAATTATCGATAGATGAATTAAATGATATGGAAGATGAATATAAAGAAATAAATTGTGCTCATTGTCATAAACAAATTTTTATAGAACAATCTGCTCTAAGCAATAACGAAGAAATTCCATGTCCATATTGTAATAAAAACATTAAGGGATAAAACTATATATTAGTGGGTACTTTTAGTACATTATATAATTATCTTAATAATATAAATACAAAAAGGACTATCTTAACAAAAAAGTTAAGGTAGTCCTTTTTGTATTTGCAAAGAAATAGAGTGAGAACTTAATAGAAATTCTAAATTTATAATTTCTAAATAAACTATTTTTATCTAAACATAATTAAGTAATATTTTAGAATAACATTACATATTAATTAAATAAAAGAACAGTGGAGGAGGCAGTGAGAAGTTTGATAGGTGAAGAGGAAATTGTAGCAATTTTTCCGCTTAAAATAGGAGAATTACTTAGGGAGAGGCTTTTAAATGAACAAATTCATGAGTTTAGACTTAAGATTGGACAACCAATTTTAGTTTATTCAAAGTATGGAGAAAGTATCATAAATTATTTTCCTACAAAAGAAGATATGAAAAGCATGATTCAGAGGATTTCTAGTTATTCATTATATGCATATGAAGAAGATATAAGGCAGGGCTTTATTACGATTAAAGGAGGACATCGAATAGGTATAGCAGGTGAGTGTGTTATGGAAAAGGGTGAAGTTAAAACTATACGGAATATTTCATCTATTAATGTGCGAATTTGCAGAGAAGTTATAGGATGTTCAGATAAAGTAATGAAATATATAGCTTCTTCCCATAGAATTTATAACACAATAGTGATATCACCTCCTAAATGTGGTAAAACAACAATCTTAAGAGATATTGCCAGGAATATATCGAACGGAGTATCTTCTTTAGGATTAAACGGAAGAAAAGTGGTAGTAATAGATGAAAGAAGTGAAATAGGAGCATGTCATTTTGGAGTTCCACAAAGTGATTTAGGAATAAGAACTGATGTATTAGATAATTGCTTAAAGAGAGAAGGACTTATTATGGCAATTAGAAGCCTTTCTCCAGAAGTATTGATTTGTGATGAAATAGGAACTAAAGGAGATATTGAAGCACTTATTATGGCTTTTAATTCTGGAGTTAATATAATTACTACAATTCATGGATTTACTATTGAAGATTTATACAAACGAAAAGTTTTAGGTGATTTACTTGATAATGAAATATTAGAGAGAGCGATAATATTAAGCAATAGAAATGGTGTTGGAACTATAGAGAAAGTGTATAGCCTAAAAGGAGGTGACAACATGTGCTTAAATTGAGCTTATCAATATGCATATTTATTTTAAGCACTTATATTGGCTTTGCATATGGAGAAACTTTCAGAAAAAGACAGAATCAACTTAAGGAAATATTAAAAGCATTAACCATTCTTGAAAATGATGTTATGTATGGAACGACCCCTTTACCAGAAGCACTAGAAAATCTTTCACATAAAGTATGCAGTCCACTAAGTAGTTTTACAGAAGCTATTGCAAACAGGCTAACAAAGGGCAATGTTGAAAGCGTTCATCAAGGTGCAGTGGAAGAATTCAAGGGTTTAGATAAAGAATTTTATTTAAATAAAGATGATAAAAAGATTATGGAGGATTTTTTTAAGTCTCTTGGGGAATCTGGGGTGTATGGTCAAGAAAAGATATTCTTTTTAGCTATTGAGGGTATAAGAATGAATTTAAATGATGCTGATGATAGCGCTAAAAAAAATATAAAGTTGTATAGATATCTTGGAATGTGCTTAGGGGCAATGATAATTATATTTATAATATAAAACATGATGATAATGAATTCTAATATGATATGACTGGGGGAAGATGAATGCATGATATAAGTATTCTATTTAAAATTGGCGGCGCGGGGATACTTTTAGTGGTCTTAGATAAGGTGTTAACTAGTAGCGGAAAAGCTGAAATAGCAGCTATTACTAACATAGCAGGAGTTGTAATAATTCTCCTTATGATAGTTTCACTTATTGGTGATTTATTCGGTACTGTTAAGACGATGTTTGTGATGTAGGTGATATTATGCTTATATTAAAAATTGTAGCATTAGCCTTTACAGCATTATTTATTCTAGTACTTATTAGAAGATCTGGCAGTGAAATTGGACCACTACTTTGTATAGGAGCGAGTGCGTTAATCCTTCTTATTATGATAGAACCACTTAAAGAAATAGTTGACTTTATAAAGGAAATTGCTGATAAAGCAAACATTGATACAGTTTATATTGGAATTGTATTAAAGATTTTGGCAATAGCATATATAGCATCATTTTCAAGTGCACTTTGCAAAGATGCTAATGCCGATAGTCTTGCAACACAAATTGATTTTTCAGGCAAGATAATGATTTTATTACTTGCAATTCCAATACTTATGGCTGTGTTAAATTCTATATTGCAAATAATGTAGGTGTAGATTATGAAGATAATAAAAAGAGTTACATTTCTATTAATAATGAGTCTTGCAATAAATATTATTGTCTCAGTCTCATTTATTCCAGGTACTGAAGTTTTAAAAATAAATACGGTTTATGCAGCAGAAGAAAATAGTAATAAGGATACGAATGCTAAATCTAATTTCAATTCAAACTATGATAATAAGCCAGAAGAGAATAAACAAGTTACAGAAAACACAGATGATAATATAGGGCAATTGGACGGGAGTGCTAAGGAAGAAATTTATAAGCTATATGATTACATTAGCAAGATGAAAAGCGATGAAGAACTTATGGACAACTTAGATCCAGCAGAATATATAAAGACATATATAAAAGAAGGAAAGGGAAATCTTTCTCTTGATACAATTTTAAAGGCTGTTTTAAGCATAACTTTTAAAGAAGTTAAGAGCGTTTTAACACTTATAATCTCAATAGTTACAATAGCAATAATATGTTCACTGCTTAAGAATCTGCAAGAAGCGTTTTCGAGTGAAAGTATATCACAGATTGCTTTTTATGCCTGTTACTCTCTAATTATAGTATTGTTATCAAAAAGTTTTATTATTTCAATTTCAGTTGCAAAGGATGTAATAAGTGATGTCTCGAATTTTATGAATGCTTTGCTTCCAGTACTTATTACAATGATTTCACTTGCAGGAGGGATTAGCCAAGCTGCAACATTGGATCCTATCGTACTTGGTGCAGTGGTATTCATTCCAAAGATATATTCCAATGTCATAATTCCAATGATACTAATGGGCTTTGTTCTTGAATTTGCTAATAATATCTCGACAGAACACAAGATAACAAATCTATGCAAGTTATTTAAGCAAGTTATCGTATGGTTTCAGGGAATACTAGTTACAATTTTTATAGGATTATTAACAATTAGAGGAATAACATCAACTACAATTGATGCAGTTACATTAAAGACAGCAAAATTTGCTGTAGATAATTTTATTCCCATAGTGGGGAAAGCATTTTCAGATGCTATCGCTTCTGTTGCAGGATATTCACTCATCATAAAGAATGCAATAAGTTCAATAGGCTTAGTTGTTATTATTTTAATTCTATTGCATCCTCTTATTAAATTAATACTTATTACATTTATATATAAATTATCAGCAGCATTGATTGAGCCAATAAGTGATTCGAGGATAACAAAATCTATAGAAGCGGCAGGGAGTTCAATGGTATTAATAATTTCATGTGTTCTTACTGTAACTTTAGTTTTCTTTGTTCTCATTAGCATTATGGCGTCTTCTGGAAGATTTATAGTTGGAGGATAGGAATAGCTTATGTTTATAGAAACTTTAAAGAGCATTGTGATAAATCTTGTTACTGTTCTTATATTCATAAGTGCAGTAGAGCTTATGGCTCCCGATAACAAGATGAAGAAATATATTAAATTTGTATTAGGATTAATACTCATAACTGCGATTTTAAATCCGATTTTAAAGCTTGTATCAAATGGAGGAAGGGATGTTATAAGCAATATTAAAAATTATGAAGAGGTCTTTTCAAGGGAAGAAAATAAAATCAATTCTGATAATGGAGATGCATTTACAAAAGATGATAATGAAAATAGCAGGAAAAAAGCTTTTGTAAATAACTTTAATAAAAATTGTGATAATCTACTTAGAAATAAATTTAAAAATGAGGACTTTAAAAGTGAAGTTGACTGTGATATAGATTTTTCTAATATAACTTTTAATGTAAAAAAACTAAAGATAGGTGTAGCTGATAACAAGGTAAACAAGGTGAAAAAAATTGTGATAAGCGATAACAGTAATGAAAATGCAAAAGATGAAAATGAGAAATATACAGAAATAGTAAATTATATATCTGATGAATTAGATATTTCAAAAGATAAGATAGAGGTATATCCAATGAAAAAGGATTCAAATTAGTTGATTCAAAGATTAAATGGTTATATACACACTGTTTGTGATTAAGAAGAATAGGAGGTAAAACATGGATAAAAATAACTTGAAAAAAGAAATTGATAAAATATTGGGACAAAAAAATTTTAGAAATTTAATAATAATATGCTTAGTTTTGGTGTTCATTTTGATAGCTATGAATGTATTAACATCTGGTAATAAGAACTTAATTAATAATAATAAATCAGAGGCTATAACAACTGCAGATAGTGGAGATAAAACTAAGCTAAGTGGTGAAGAAGAAGTAAATTATGAAGAAAAACAGAAGATAGACTTAAAGAATATATTAAAAAAGATGGATGGAGTTGGTGACGTTGAGGTAATGATGACATTTGAAAATGGAGAAGAGAAAGTTCCGGCATATGATAAAAATGTTCAAAAATCAACTACAGAGGAAACTGATACAGAAGGTGGAAAGAGAGTAAATAATCAAGATACAGATTCATCAAAAATTGTTATGTCAACATCAGATGGAAATAATGAGCCATTCATATTAAAAACATATAAACCTAAAATTGTTGGAGTTATAGTACTTGCTGAAGGAGCTGAAAACAGCAAGATAAAATATGAAATAGAACAAGCATTATCTAAACTATATAACTTAAGTTTAGATAAGGTTAATGTATATAGCATGAAGAAGTAGCATATAATTTTATAGAAAAAGAATGGGAGGAAGTTTATTATGACAAAGAAACAATGTGGGATTATTTTTACATTATTAGCATTAATACTATGTGTAGGGATGCTAGCTGCAAAACTTAATAATGGAGGATTAAATGATCCAACAGATTTAAGTCAAGTTTTATCTGCTGATAAATCAACTAGTGAACAGGATGCAGAGGCATTAAATCAACAAAATAATTTTTATGATGCTAAAAGCCAAAGAGATCAACAGGATTCAGCTACGATTCAAACATTAAATTCGATAATTTCAGATGCCAATACATCAAAAGAGCAAAAGGATGAAGCTACAAAAGAATTAACTCAAAAGACAATGACAAAAGACAACGAAGGAAGAATAGAGCTTAGTATTAAAAATAAGGGATATGAAGATGCTTTATGCAGATTAGATTCAAATAAAGCTACAGTAATCGTTAAATCGGCAACAGAGTTACAAGAAAATGAAACTGTAGCCATACAAGAAATTGTTCAAGATATATCAAAAATAAAAGATGTAATAATACAAGTTCAAAAATAGCAAAAAAACCATAATGTATTTGTAATGTTAAATTATATTTGATATAATAAACACAAGATTATCATGTTTTGTTATTACAAAACCTAGGAGGTTACGCAACATGGAAGATTTAGTTAGGGAAGAGAACATTGGAGTAGTTAAAATTTCTGATGAAGTGGTGAGTGTCATAGCTGGTATCGCGGCACAGGAAGTTGATGGAATATTAGATGGTCAAATGAGTGTTACAAATAACTTAACAAACATATTTAAAGGTAAAAAAAACACTGCCAGAGCAAGTAAAGTAACATTGGAGGAGGACAGAGCAATTATTGATATGAACGTATCAGTTGAGTATGGAAGAAAAATTATGGATGTTGTATCTCAAGTCCAAGATAATGTGAAAAAAACTGTTGAGGCAATGACTGGACTATATGTAGAGGCAGTTAACATTTGTGTTCAGAATATTTACTTACCTAAAAAGGAAGAAAGTGAATCTAACTAGTTTGATTTTCGCCCTCTGAAGCTTTCAGAGGGTGTTTCTATGTGAGGCACATTCAAAGTTAGCGGTCTATTTTTTACTTAAGGAAGCTCAATTAGCATATTTATACTTATTAAGTTACTGTTTATCAGCAGACTGTCTTAATAGGATATTATTTATGAAGATAATTTACCTTCTTGCATGCTGAAAAATAATCATAATATATTTGACTGTTAATCTCTTTCATGTGTCTAATAGGTTTAAAAGAAATTAAAAATGTGTATAATTATAAACGTACATAATAACTATGATACGTGTTTTAGGAGGAATATATGAATAGAAAGTTATCAAGGGAAAAAACTATGGAGTTATTATTTGGAATGACTTTGAGTAAAGATACAATAGAAGAGGTAGTAGAAGGATTTGTAGAAAATTACGAAGGAAATATAAAAGAAATTGATTTGACTTATGTAAAACAAGCATTAATTGGTATTGAAAATAACAAAGAAGAAATTGATAAGGTAATTGAGGCTAATTTACATAATTGGAAGATAGATAGAATATCTAAAGTAAATTTAAGTATATTAAGACTTGCAACATATGAGGTGGTGTACGATAAGGAAGTTCCAAGAAATGTTGCAATTAATGAAGCTTTAGAAATTGCTAGAAGATATTCAGATGAAAAAAGTGTAGCATTTATAAATGGAGTATTAGACAAAATTAAGGAAAATTAGTTCTATATATTGTAGAATTACATAATGTATACATTACCATCGATTAAAGTATTATACATATGTTGCAATTAATTTTATGCATTTTATATCGAGATATCTACTTAGACTATAGCTATTCCAAATGTAATTTTATTATTGCAACATATATATATTTTTGTAAAAAAGAAAAAATAATAATATAGATAACAAATAAATAAAAGTAATAAGTGGTAAGAGATAAGTTGAAGTTACAAATTGAGAGTAAAAAGTGATAAGTTAAAGTGAGGAGTTGAGGATGAAATTCCTAAAGAAATTTATAAAGAATATTTTTATTTAAGAAAAGCCAGTGGCTTTTCTTCCTTAACTCATAACTCATAACTTTTAACTCATAACTAAATTAAGTAGGTAGGTGTTATAATGGGGCAAATTATAAATGGTAAAGAAGTAGCATTAAAAATAAAAGAGGAAATTAAATATTTTGTTAATAACAGGAAAGAAAGAAATTTAAAAATACCTAAAATTGCATCTATATTAGTGGGAAATGATGGCGGATCAATTTATTATATGGGAAGCCAGGAAAAGGTAGCTACATCTTTAGGAGTGGAGTTTTTAAAGGTAATATTGCCTGAAAGTTGCAGTGATGAGGATGTAATAGCAGATATACATAAATTAAATGATGATAATGATATTCAAGGCATTATTTTACAATTACCTCTTCCTAAGAAATTTAATGAAAAGAAAATCATTAAAGAAATATCTCCAAGTAAAGATATTGACTGTCTTACTTTTGAAAGCCAAGGAAAGTTATATATGGGAGAACCAAGATTTTTGCCTTGTACACCTAATTCTGTAGTTACATTGATTAAAAGTTTAAATATGGATATTACAGGTAAAAATGTAGTGGTTCTAGGTAGAAGCAATATAGTTGGAAAGCCAGTAGCACAGCTGTTATTAAATGAAAATGCTACAGTGACAATATGCCATTCAAAGACTAAAAATTTGAAAGAAGTTTGTAAAGTGGCAGATATATTAGTAGTTGCAATTGGAAGACCAAAATTTATTGATGAAACTTATGTTAATGAAAATTCTATCGTAATAGATGTTGGAACTTCATCCTTTGAAGGAAAGATAACTGGTGATGTCGATTTTGATAAGGTTATAAATAAATGCAAGTTTTTAACACCTGTTCCAGGAGGAGTTGGAGCACTTACAACTACTCTTTTAATAGAAAATGCATGTGAGGCTTTAAGAGAAGATGAACATTAAAACATTAACAGTCTCTGAAGTCACCAATTATATTAAAAGAATGCTGGACAATGATTTTATTTTAGGTAATCTCTCTGTAAAAGGGGAGATTTCTAATTTGAAATATCACAGCAGTGGACATATTTATTTTACTCTTAAAGATGGTAATGGCAGAATAAATTGCGTTATGTTTAAAAGTAATGCAATTTTGTTGGATTTTGCATTAGAAGAAGGAATGCAGGTCGTAATCAAAGGCAGGGCCTCAATATATCCAGCAACAGGAAGCTTTCAGCTTTATTGTGATGAAATACAAAAAGAAGGCCTTGGAGATTTATTTATTAAATTTGAGAAGCTTAAAGAAAAATTATCTAAGGAAGGCTATTTTGATGAAGCTCATAAAAAATCATTGCCTAAGTATCCACAGAGAATAGGAATAGTTACATCACCTACAGGAGCAGCAATTAGAGATATTATAAATGTATCAACTAGAAGGAGTAGTTTAGTTGATCTTGTATTATATCCAGCTAAAGTCCAGGGAATAGATGCATATAAGGAAATAATCAGTGGTATCAATTATTTTAATAAAAAGAAATCAGTAGATATAATAATAGTAGGCCGTGGCGGAGGTTCAATTGAAGAATTATGGAATTTTAATGAAGAAGAATTAGCTAAAGCTGTTTTTGTTTCAAAGATACCTATAATTTCAGCCGTGGGACATGAAATAGATTTTACAATATGTGATTTCGTATCAGATGTTAGAGCGGCAACACCATCTCAAGGCGCTGAAATAGCAGTTCCGTTAAGTAATATAATAAAAGAAAAGCTTTTTGAGATTTCTAAAGATTTGGATAAAATAATGGATGATAAAATGAGTGAATGCAAAAATAATTTAATTTCTGCAGAAAGAATTTTAAAGCTTCACTCTCCAATAACTAAAATATCTAACTCATATTTAGAAATAGATAAATTACAAGATAGATTAAATTTCATTATAAAGGCAAAGATTAGGGATGAGAAGAATAAAATAAAAAGTCTAAATAATCTTCTTTTTGCACATAACCCTATTAATGTAATATCAAAAGGATATGCTATAATAGAAGATGATGAAAAAAATCTAATAACATCAAAAGAACAATTAAAGGAAATCAAAGATTTAAAAATTATTTTAAAAGATGGGGAAGTTAATGGAAACTTCACACCTTTAGGACATATGAAATAAAATGAGATAGTGTAATTATTTTTTTATTGCTAGTATAAGGAGTTTTTATTATGGCTAAGAAAGAAAGTTATGAGGATATGTTAGCTAAACTTCAGGAAGTATTAAATAATTTAGAAACTGATGAGATAAATCTTGAGGATTCAATGAAATCTTATGAAGAAGGAGTTAAACTTGTAAATAAGATTTACAAGATTTTAGATTCATATGAATCAAAAGTTTCTGTAATTAAAGACGATAGAGAAGTGGAGTTTAGTGAAAATTATGGAGATAAATAAATTAAAAGAAGATATTGATGAATATTTAAAAGAATATTTTAAAGAAAAAGGAACATATAACAAGATTATATATGATTCATGTAGTTACAGCTTAAATATAGGAGGTAAAAGAATTCGACCTATATTACTTGCATTGACTTATTATATTTATAAAGAAGAATATATAAAAGTAATGCCAATGGCAGCAGCTATAGAAATGATTCATACGTATTCTTTAATTCATGATGATCTTCCATGCATGGATGATGACGACCTAAGAAGAGGTCAGCCTACAAATCATATTAAATTTCAAGAAAATATAGCAGTTCTGGCAGGAGATGCATTATTAAATGAATCAATGATAATCATGATGAATTATGCTTTGAAGAATAAAGGAAATGCATTAGAAGCTGCGCATGAAATAGCCTTTGCTGCTGGAGCAGAAGGAATGATTGGTGGTCAGGTAGTAGATGTTATGTCTGAAGGCAAGAAAATTTCAAAAGATGAACTTGAATATATGCACTCAAAGAAAACTGGAGCTTTAATCAAGGCATCAATAGTTGCTGGTGCAATTTTAGCGAATGCACCAAAAGAAGATTTGAAAATATTAGAGGAATATGGAGCTAAACTGGGATTGGTTTTCCAAATTAAAGATGATATATTAGATGTTATTGGTGATGCTCAAAAGCTTGGAAAGAACATCCATACTGATGAAGAACATGATAAAACTAATTTTATATCGGTTTTTGGAATTGAAAAATGTAATGAATTATGTGATTCGTTAACAAAAGACTGTGTCTTAGCTCTCAAGAATTTAAGTGTTAATTCAGAATGCTTAATAAGCTTAACATACAATCTTTTAAATAGAGAAAATTAATAGAGGGAATGATTATTGTGAAATTATTAGATAAATTGAACTTCCCAGAAGATTTAAAAAAGCTTAATGGAAATGATTATAATGTCTTAAGTGATGAAATTAGGGAATTTCTAATAGATAGTGTATCAAAAACAGGTGGACACTTGGCATCAAATCTAGGTGTTGTAGAACTTACATTAAGTTTATTTAAGGCTTTTAATTTTGATAGAGATAAAATTGTTTGGGATGTAGGACACCAAAGCTATGTTTATAAAATATTAACGGGAAGAAAAGATAAGTTTAAAAAACTTAGGCAGTTTGAAGGAATGAGCGGATTCCCAAAAAGAAATGAAAGTAAGTATGACTATTTTGACACAGGTCATAGCAGTACCTCTATATCAGCTGCTCTTGGAATTGCAAGAGCTAGAGATATAAAGAGAGAAAATTATAATGTTATTTCAGTTATAGGTGATGGTGCATTAACTGGTGGAATGGCAATTGAAGCGCTAAACGATGTTGGTTTTAGAAAAACGAATTTAATAATCATATTAAATGATAATCAAATGTCTATTTCAAAAAATGTTGGTGGACTATCAAGATATTTAAATAAGCTTAGAATAGCACCAGGTTATAATAAGCTTAAAACTGATATACATGCATCACTAGACACATCGAACTTAGGAAAAAACATTGCAGGAAAAATATCTAAGGTTAAGGATAGTATAAAACAATTGGTTGTTCCATCTATGTTCTTTGAAAACTTAGGAATAAAGTATATTGGACCTATTGATGGTCATGATATAGATGCAATGACAGATGTATTTTTAAAAGCAAAAGAAATTAATGGCCCAGTAATAATACATGTATTAACTCAAAAAGGAAAAGGATATGCATCAGCTGAAGAGAGTCCGAGTAAATATCATGCAGTGGGTCCTTTTAATTTAGAAAGTGGAGAATTAAAAGTGTCACCTAAAAACAGTTATTCAAAGGCCTTTGGAAAATCGTTAGTTAATATTGCAGCTCAAGATGAGAAAGTCGTTGCAATTACAGCAGCAATGCCTGATGGTACTGGACTTAAGTGTTTTTCAACTAAATACAAAGATAGATTTTTCGATGTTGGTATTGCAGAAGAGCATGCAGTTACTTTGGCAGCAGGCATGGCTAGTAATGGATTAAAACCTGTGTTTGCAATTTATTCTACATTTTTACAGAGGGCTTTTGATCAAGTATTGCATGATGTCTGTATTCAAAACCTTCCAGTGGTATTTGCAATAGATAGAGCTGGAATAGTTGGAGAAGATGGAGAAACACACCAGGGCATTAATGATTTATCCTATTTATCTATGATGCCTAATATACATATAGTTGCACCAAAATGTTTAGAAGAAGTTGATGTTTTATTAAAATGGGCTATTGATAAGAAGGCTCCGGTTGCTGTAAGGTATCCAAGAGGTGGAAATATTATTAATACCTTATCGCCGATTAAAGCTGTTGAAGAAGGAAAATGGGAGATAATAAACAAAGGTTCTAAAGTATGTATAATATCAACAGGTAAAATGGTTCAGCATGCAATGCTTGCTAAAGATATATTATACGAAAAGGGCCTTAATCCAACTATAATAAATGCAACATTTATAAAACCAATTGATAAAAACTTACTGGAAAGCATTAATAAAGAAGGATACAATATTTTAACTATAGAGGACAATATTTTAAAAGGTGGATTAGGCTCGTCTATAAAGGATTATTTGAGTGAAATAAAATACAGAGGAACTATTAGGTGTCTTGGATATGACGATGAGTTTATTCCTCAAGGAAATGTGGAGATTTTATACAAAACATATAAACTAGATTGCGAAAACATAAGTAAAGCTGTAATAGAGCTTTATGATTAAAAGGAGAAACAAATGGCGGAAAAAAAGGAAAGACTTGATATACTTTTAGTTGAAAAGGGCATAATTACTTCTAGGGAAAAAGCAAAAGCCTGCATTATGGAAGGTAAAGTATATGTAGATGATCAAAAAGTAGATAAGGCAGGAGAAAAGGTAAGTATTAGTTCTAATATAGAATATAGGGGTGAAACGCTTAAGTATGTCAGCAGAGGTGGCCTTAAATTAGAGAAGGCAATGAACACATACAATATTTCATTAGAAGGTAAGGTTTGTATGGATATAGGTGCATCTACAGGAGGTTTTACTGATTGTATGCTTCAAAATGGGGCTAAAAAGGTATTTTCAGTAGATGTGGGATATGGACAGTTTGCCTGGAAGCTTAGAACTGATGAGAGAGTAGTCTGCATGGAAAGAACGAACATAAGATATGTAACTCTTGAAGATATAGGAGAATCATTAGATTTTGCTTCCATTGATGTATCCTTTATATCATTAAAAAAAATAATGCCGGCGACTTTAAATCTTTTAAATGAAAATGGTGAAGTTGTAGCTTTAATAAAGCCACAATTTGAAGCAGGACGTGAAAAAGTAGGTAAAAAAGGTGTTGTAAGGGAAATAGGTACTCATAAAGAGGTTGTTCATGGTATTATAGATTTTTTAATTGAACAGGAATTAAATATCTTAGGCGTAGGATACTCTCCTATAAAGGGTCCAGAAGGCAATATAGAATATTTAGTCTATTTTACAAAGGATAAAAATAAAGAAAGCGATTTTAAAAATGAAGATATTGATATAGTAGTTGAAGCATCGCATGTGGAAATTTAACTTCTTTAGGAGGGGCTATGAAAAGGATTGGATTTGCAATTAATTCGTTAAAAGATAAAGATAATAGAATATTAGATATGGTTATAAAGAAATTCAGAGATAGGTTTGAGCTAGAAGATATTTTTGTATTTAATGCTTACGATATGGAAATACAAGACTTGACAGGTATTGATTTACTTGTTGTATTAGGGGGAGATGGAACTCTCTTAGGAATAGCAAGAGCTTTAAATGAAACTTTCCATTCGCCTATCTTAGGGATAAATATAGGAAACTTGGGATTTCTAACAAGTATTGATATATCTGATATTGATGCTGCTCTTGATAAGATAGAAGAAGGCAAATATAACATAGCGGAAAGAATGATGTTAAACTGTAAAGTTGAATCGCAAGAATACAAAGAGGATATTAGAGCATTAAATGATGTAGTAATAGCTAGAGGAACTTTATCGAGAATGGTAAAATTCACAATATATGTAGATGGTAAAATATATTCTACCTTTAAAGGTGATGGACTTATTATAGCAACACCTACTGGTTCAACAGCATATTCTTTTTCTGCTGGAGGACCATTTATATATCCGGATTTGGAACTTATATCAATAACTCCTATATGTCCACATACTAAAAGCATGCAGACTATTATATTAAATGGTAATAGTGTTATAGAAGTATGTGCAGACCATGAGGATGAGAATATTTATTTAACAGTAGATGGTCAGAAATCAATTAAAGTTGATGACGATACTTCAATAAAATTAAGTAAGAATAATAAAAATGTAAAATTACTATTATTTGACGATTATGACTATTTTAAAGTGTTAAGAAGTAAGGTTTTAAATAATTCTAAAGAATGTGATGGTGATGAACTTTGAAATCAAAAAGGCATACAAAAATACTTGAAATAATAGGTTCAAGAGAAATTGAAACTCAAGAGGAACTAGCAGAAGCATTGAAAAAAGAAGGATTTGATGTAACTCAGGCAACTGTATCTAGAGATATTAAAAATTTAAAATTAATAAAAATGCAATCATCTAATGGTAAATCTAAGTATGTTGTATCAGCAGGAGAACAGAAGAATATTATTGACAGGTTGAGTAATATTTTAGCTAACACTGTACTTACAGTAGAAAATGTAGATAAGATGGTTGTTATAAAAACTATAACAGGTTCAGCACCAATTACAGCTGAAGCAATAGATAATTTGGAAAGTGCTGATATAGCAGGCACTGTAGCGGGTGATAATACTATTTTTATTTTAGTAAGAAGCATTGAAAGTGCTGAAGATTTAGTAGATAAAATTAGAAAAAGAATGTCATCATAGATATTAAGGGTGGGATGAAATGCTAATTCAATTAAATATTAAAAATTTTGCATTAATAGAGGAAATAACAATAAACTTTAGTGAAGGATTTAATATACTTTCAGGTGAAACAGGAGCAGGAAAGTCTATTATGATAGATGCAATAGACTGTGTTCTTGGCGGAAAATTTTTTAAAAATTTAATAAGAACAGGTGAAGAAAAAACATATGTGGAAGCTTTATTTACTCTTGATAAGTCTAAAGTAAGCGAAGTTTTAGATGAACTAGATATTGAATATGAAGATATATTAATAATTTCAAGAGAAAGTCATGTCAGTGGCAAAAATTTAATAAAGGTTAACGGAAAAAGCTTAATTACATCTCAGCTTAGGAAAATAAGAGCAAAACTTTTGGACATTCATGGCCAGCATGCAAATCAAGAACTTTTGCAAAGAAATACTCATATATCATATTTAGATGGATTTATAGGAAATGAAATACAAAGTCCATTAAATAAGTTTGGCAGCTTAAGAGAAGATTTAATTAAGATTAGAGAAGAAATCAAAAGAATTAATGGAAATTCAGATAGAGAAAAATTATTAGATTATTTGAAATTTCAAATTGAAGATATAGAAAAGGCAAAGCTTAAGGAAAATGAAGAAGAGACATTAAAAGAAGAGTATAATATATTAGCAAATGTGGAAAAGATAAATAATAGTTTGGCAATATCTTATGGAATACTGAATGGAAATGAAGAATTTGGTGTGATTGATTCAATTTCAAAGGTTATTGCAGAACTCGCAAGTGTTGAAGGCCATTTTGAGAGGATAAAGAAAAATAAACAAGCAATAGAAGAGGCATATTATGCAATAGAAGAAGCTAGTCATGAAATTCGTGATATGTCTGAAGAGGTTGTCTTTGATCAAGAGGCTTTAGACAAAGTTAATGGAAGAATCTATGAAATAAATACGTATAAGAAAAAGTATGCCCCATCTGTTCCGGAAATATTACAATATCATGAGAGAATAAAAAAACAATATAATGAAATAGTTAACTCTGAGAAAATAATAGAAGAACTTAAGGAAAAGGAAAAAGAAATCTTATCTAAAATGGAAAAACAGGCTTTGATTATTCATGAACTTAGAGTAAGCAAAGGTAAGTTATTGGAAGAAAAAATTTTAAAAGAACTTGTGTTTGTAGGACTTGAAAAATCAAGGATGGAGATAAAAGTTATCCGCGAAGAAGATTTTAATGACAGAGGATTTGACGAGGTTAGCTTTTTAATTTCAACAAATCCTGGAGAGCCTCTTATGCCTCTGGAAAAAGTGCTATCGGGTGGAGAACTATCGAGAATAATGTTAGCATTAAAATGTGTTTTTGCTGAAAAGGATGAAATACCAACTTTGATATTTGATGAAATAGATACAGGAATAAGCGGAGCTGTTGCTCAAAGAGTTGGCGAGAAAATGTATCAATTGTCAAAAACACATCAAGTTTTATGTATTACTCACCTGCCACAAATAGCAGTATTGTCTGATTACCATTATTTTGTTGCTAAAAAGGTAAGAGATGATAAGACATTTACCAAAATAAAAGTTTTATCAAAAGAGGAAAAAGAATTTGAGATATGTAAAATGTTAGCAGGAGATAGCGTGACAGAAGCAACATTAAATAATGTAAGAGAGATGATAGAAATAAGCGAGCAAAAAAAAATAGAAATTAAAAAATAAATACATATACAATAAAAAATTGGTAAAAATAAAACCATGTGAGTGATGCATGGTTTTATTTTTTTATCGTAAATTAAAGAAATTTTGTTTATATAAAAGAAATAAAATTATTATACATTAAAAATTTAGTATATGCTAAATTTTTTGTCTAGAATAACAGACTTCCTATAGGATAAGACATTAATCTAGTGGGAAAATTAAAATTAGAAAGTAAAGGAGGAGAGAAATATGAAGAAAAAACTTTTATGTACAACTGGTTTAATTATAACTCCAATCTTTATTTTGATTTTAATTACTGCAATTAGTATAAGAAAATTGCCAAGCAAAATATATACTAAAGATGATAAAACGGTTCAGTCTATTGCACCTATAGGAAATACAATCAAAAAAATCGGAAATGTTGGAAATGAATATGAAATAAAATTTTTAGGAATGATTCCATTAAAATCAGTAGAAGTTCAAAAAATAAAAGACTTAGAGATATGTCCAGGTGGAAATCCTATCGGTGTGAGGGTAAATAGTGAGGGTGTGCTTGTGGTTGGATATTCTGATATTGAAGTTGATAACAAAAAAGAAGAAAGTCCGGGAAAAGCTGGTGGTCTTGAAATTGGAGATGTGATTTTAAAAGTCAATGGTGAAGATATGGAAAACTCTCTTGATTTACTAAAAACAATAAAAGAATCTGATAATGAGTATATAAAGGTCAATATATTAAGAAGCGGAAAAAATCTTACAAAGACAATTCATTTAAAGAAAGAAAATAGTAAAAACTATAAAATTGGGCTATGGATTAGAGATTCTACAGCTGGAGTTGGAACAATGACATTTTACGATGATAAAACTAAAACATTTGGTGCATTAGGACATCCAATTACAGATTGTGATACAAATGAGCCGTTTTTAATTAAAAAAGGAGATATGCTGGAATCTTCTATAATAAGCGTTAGGAAAGGCGAAAAAGGACTGCCAGGTGAACTAAAAGGCATTTTCTTAAACGAAAATAATCCAAGTGGAACAATTGAAAAAAATACTCAAAGTGGAATTTTTGGAGAAGTTACGAACACAGAATGCTTAAATAAAAGTGTAAAGCCACTTAAAGTTGGATTTAGAGACGAAATATATGTAGGTAAAGCAAAGATAATTACAACTATTGATGAAAATGGACCGCAAGAATTTGATATTGAAATTGAGAAAGTTTTAAATCAATCTGTTCCAAATTCTAAGAGTATGGTGATAAAGGTCACAGATCCAAGATTATTACAAAAAACTGGAGGTATCGTTCAAGGAATGAGTGGAAGTCCTATAATTCAAAATAATAAAATAATAGGAGCAGTGACACATGTACTAATTAATAAGCCTGATACAGGATATGGGATATATATAGAATGGATGCTTCAAGATGCAGGAATAATAAAGTAATGTTAGGTGAGGTGGAATTTAATAAAATTCCACCTTGCTTTATTCTTAAATATATTTAATATTAAAGATATAAAAACATGCTTTTATTACAGCATTTTTTTATTTATTATGAAATATTATTAAAAATATATAGTTAAAATAAAAAAAGTGAATTTTGGATAAAACTTCTTAAATAAAAACACTATATACATTGTAGAAAAATAAATATAATTATATAATAAATATATAATAATTTAATAATTGATAGCTAAGGAAAAATATAGTTGCATTTTTATAAAAGAACGCCTAAAAAGTATTTTTTAATAAAGTATTTACTTTACGAGAAAAAAAGTGTATAATTTACAAATAGTGGAAGATAATTGCATTATGATAATTATATGTAGTAAGATTTATGTAAAAAGAAATATATTAATAGGATTTATTATGTATTATTAATACCTTAGTACATACCCTGATAATGAAACGAAGTCTTAGCAAAATACACAAGCAATAATGTAACAGAATATGATTATATAATTACTGAATAAGATGTGGTTAGAAGGGTTAAAATTATATATTAAATACTAAACATAAAAAAGAATGGACAAAAGGAGAGAAAGAATTATGGAAGATTCAAAAATATCTGTACTTATTGCAGATGATAACAAAGAATTTTGCAGCATATTAAATGACTACTTATTAAACCAAAGAGATATTGTAGTTACAGGAATTGCCAAGGATGGTAGGGAAGCATTAGAATTAATAGTAGAGAAAAAGCCGGATTTAGTTATCCTAGATATTATTATGCCACATTTAGATGGATTAGGTGTTCTTGAAAAATTAAATACCATGGATCTAGAAAAGGTTCCAAGAATAATTATTTTATCAGCTGTTGGTCAAGATAAAATTACTCAACAAGCAATAACTCTTGGTGCAGATTATTATACTGTAAAGCCTTTTGATATGGAAGTGTTTACAAAGAGAATAAGAGAAATGTTCAGTAATAATATAACTAGAGAAACGTCAATTAGAAGTTCATATCAATCATCAACAATGATGTCTTCAGTATCAGAAACTAAATCAAAAGCACCTGTAGATTTAGAAACAGAAATAACAAACATAATACATGAAGTAGGTGTTCCGGCACACATAAAAGGATACATGTACTTAAGAGAAGCTATAACTATGGTAGTAAACGATATGGAGTTGTTATCAGCAGTAACAAAGGAATTATATCCATCAATAGCTAAAAAGTATAATACAACAGCTTCAAGAGTTGAAAGGGCTATAAGACATGCGATAGAAGTAGCATGGGGCAGAGGCCAAATAGAAGCTATTAACAGACTATTTGGATATACAATCCACAATGATAAAGGCAAGCCAACAAATAGTGAATTTATAGCTATTATAGCTGATAAATTAAGACTTAAGAATAAAGTTAGCTAATTTGACCGCATGGTACCATTTAGCAGAAATCTTATGTCGATAAACATAATAAAAATTGCTATAGATTTTACTGATTTATGTATATAACTATTAAATTGAATTATTAGGTAAACACCTTTTGTATATTGTTTTAAAGACTAATATACAAAAGGTATTTTTGTTTGCCAAGAATTATTAAAAAATCCAAACAAATAATAAATTTAATTCAAGATTTTTTTTATTATTGGAGTTACAAAAATTTATCTGTTAAAACAATTAAGTTATACGTTAAAACTTAATATAGTTTAATTCAAGAGTTACAGCAAATGGTTGAAAAATAAAAAGGACAACCTGTTCCTTAACAAGCCATCCTGAATACTGTGTTATATATATTATTATTTTAGGGGAAATAATAATTCTTAAATATTTTATGATTTTATTATATTATTGGTTTGTGACAGTATTATGACAAATATATTAACTCAAAATTAAAGTATAAATAAAAAGGATAACCTATTAAAAGAGCTATCCTTTTTACTGTACAGTGTGTTAAGGGAAAAATAACGATGAAAAAACTAAATCATTATTATAGTATTATTATAAGCAACAATTGTTACGATATTATAATAAGTTCGTTAAACTTATATAAACTTTATATTAAAAAATAAATAAAAAAGGGTAGCTTATCAGGGAACAATAAGTTATCCTGAAAATTATATTATGTTTATTAATGGAGGTTAATAAATGAGAAAAAGATTTAATAGCAGAAAAGATAGAAGAACATGATTGTAAAGTTGATAAGTATGATAATAAAATTGAAATATTAGAGAAATTATTTGAAAATAAAACTTTTGTTATTTGAAAAGGATTCTAATTTAATTTGAAAGAATTAATAATCATTATTAGTATATATTAAATATTTTATAATAGTATCTTATTGCATAAATGGAATTAGTAATACTAATGGGCATTCCTAAGTCTATTAGAAAACATCTATATTTACAAAGTTAGAGGAGTAGAGTGGAATCTTTAGTGCTCTTATTTTAAAAAACCAATAAATCCGATAAAAATAGTATTGTATAAAATATGAATTTATGATAATATTAATTTACACACTAAGCTAACAGCAATAGCGTTAGACTCCTAAGATAATTACAATATATTTTTTCTTAAACATTAAATTTAAATAAGGATAGTTAAAAGCAAAATTTTTACTATCCTTATTTTAAAAGTGAAGCTGATATCATTTACATAAAATAATATATTATTGATAAAGTGAGGTGAAATAGATATGGGAAATTTAATGAAGATTAACTTGTATGCTGAATATGAAAGTAAAAAGAAAAATGAACTTAATTTACAGACAGTAGAAGAAGTCATTAAAAAATATAACAGTTGGTTAAAGAAAACAAATGTAGAGGATAAGATAGAAAGCTATGAAGAATTCTTACAAGCTCAATGATTATTTTTAAGAGTAGTAGACAGTAGAAATATTGTTTATTACCCTTATTTTTTTATTTCTATATTTACATAGGAACATAAGTTCGCTATAATGATGTATATAATATTCAATTAATAAGGGGCAAGATAATAATGGATAAAAATATTTATGAACTATTAAAAGATATCGAATTACATTCGGATAATATTAATAATTGGGAACAAATAACCAATGCTTTTGTTAATGCTATCAAAAGAAAGGGGCTTACCAAAGAACAGGTTGTAGAAATGAATAATAGGATATTAAAAGAAGTTAGTGAAGAAATGAGAAGTGAAAAGGAAATATATTTATAATGTAGGAATTTATTACTGTAGTAAACAAAGATATAGTATTACATAAAAAGTATATCCAACAAAGTGATATACTTGAAACAAACTGATCAAGTTCAGTTTTATTAAGAAAAATTACTATAAAATTATAATAAATTTGTTTTATTAAAAGTTTTAAAAGCTAGTAAGCATGGGGAAGAAAACGAATGGGATAAACTAACAGATTATTTAGATATATAATTCATAATTATAAAGGCAAGCCCCCAAATAGTAGATTTATAGCTATAATAGCTGAGAAATTAAGACTTAAGAATAAAGTCAGCTAATTTGACCGAGTGGTTATGAAATTAGTCTTTAAGCAATAAACTAATAAAGTCATTAGTTTATTGGTATCAGAATATGAAAGCGTAAATTTTAAACCTATAAATATGTAAATAGAAACACTTTTAATATATTGATTTTTAGATTTTTAATCAATATATCAAAGTGTTTTTTTGTTACCTAAAATTTCAACAAAATCAAAATGATAAATAATATTATAGTAAATTGCTTGTAAAAACTATACGAAAAGATACTTAAGGTTTGAATGTTTTATTATGTCCATAATTCAAATGGTTAATAAAAAACAGCTTATTGGGGTAATAAGCTGTTACATATAAATATTTCTAATAGGAAATATAAATGAAAAAAGTTTATCATTGTAGATAATTATAAAATATAATTGTTATGATAAGATAAAAAATATGTTAAGCTTTAAATATAAGAAATTGTAATTATGATTGATTATAGGTATATTTTATTTTGTTTTGCACACAATAATTATGAAAGAGGTGATTCTCATGGACAATGATTTTAATAATAATATTCTAGGATTACTCCGAAAATAATTTTAAAGTCACATAAGTACACTCATCTTTCTGAAAAGATAAAGCTAGGGTTTCAATAGTCCCTAGCTTTATTCACTTTATATCTCTATCATTATTAATTTTTCTATAATCTCAAAACTAAATTAAAAATTAATTATCAAGAATGATAATACTTATATATAGGGAAGTTAAGAAAATATAAGAAGATTTTAATAGATGTGTTTATTCAAATCATTGTGTGTTTTAGTTTTATACATCTTTGAGTAAATTTGGATTAGATAATAAATAATTATATAAAAAATGAATGACTTACTTAGGGGAATAAGTCATTCAAAAAAAGTAAGTTAATAAGGGGTAAATAATATTTAACTACTTTTCAATTATATTATACCTTCAATATTCCAGCGATGTCAATATTAAGAGAAATTATAACAATAAAATTTTAGTAAAATTACATGATTTTGCACTATTAAAGATATTACTTAATATTTTCGTAATGTTATTGACAAAGTCTATATATTTATGTTACCTTGTGTAAGGTATACTTTTAATTTAGTTCAGAGAAACTAAGAAGGGGGAAAAAATGATAAATAATGAAGTATTAGAAAAGCAAAATGAATTTATAGGACTTACAGAAAATATCTCTTTGAAGAGGGCAATACCATTAAGCTTTCAACATATGTTTGCAATGTTTGGATCATCGGTTCTAGTGCCCCTTATCTTTAAAATTGACCCGGCAACTGTTTTGTTTTTTAACGGTATAGGGACATTATTATATGCATTTCTTACTAAAAAGAAAATTCCAGCTTATTTAGGATCAAGTTTCGCATTTATATCACCAGTGTTACTTTTATATAGCCAAGGTTATAATTTTGAGACTATACAAGGTGGCTTTGTGGCAGTAGGTGTACTTTTCTCAATAATAGCATTAATTATTGGATATGCAGGAATAGGATGGATTGATAAGTTGTTTCCACCAGCAGCAATGGGGGCAATAATAACTGTAATAGGTTTAAGTTTAGCCAATACTGCAGCCGACATGGCAGGTTTTCCAGTAGGAGGAAGCAATACGCAGACTTTAAACGTTCCTTGGGTAATTGTATCTATGATAACACTAGTTACGGTAGTTTTATGCAATGTTTTATTGAGAGGTTTTTTGAAGATTATACCTATATTAATAGGTGTAGTGGTAGGCTACATTTCAGCATTATTCATGGGATTAGTTGACTTTAGCGCAGTAAACAATGCGAGTTTCATTTTACTCCCTAATATCAAAATTGCTCATTTTGATATAAATGCAATTTTAACAATAATACCAGCTACGTTTGTAGTAGTAGCGGAACATGTTGGACACTTGAAGGTTACTGGAAGCATTATGGGGAAGGATTTAACAAAAGATCCAGGTCTTCATAGATCTTTACTTGGAGATGGATTATCTACTATTATCTCAGGAATGTTTGGTTCAGTACCTACAACAACTTACGGTGAAAATATTGGAGTTTTAGCATTAACTAAAGTATATAGTGTATATGTAATTTGTGGGGCAGGATTAATTTCGATAATTTTAGGATTTTCGGGTAAGATGTCAGCGCTTATTAGTACAATTCCAACGCCTGTTATAGGAGGGATTAGTCTGCTATTGTTTGGAACAATTGCTACTTCAGGTCTTAGAACCTTTATTGAAGAAAAAGTTGATTTTTCTAAATCTAGAAATTTAATACTTACATCAATAATATTTATTGTTGGGTTAAGTGGAATAAAATTAACTTTAGGAAGTACTGAAATAACTGGAATGGGACTAGCTACTTTAGTAGCCATGGTACTAAGTATATGTTTTATGATTTTCGATAAATTAGGAATAATGAATGAAGCAGAATAAAATAGCGGTACTTTATCATAAGATAATGCAGTTTATAATTTAATAAAATTAAATTATTAGGATTTATAGAGAATATGCAGGAATTTGCATGTTCTCTTTTTTATAAAGGAATATTGTCTAAACAAATCTAATGCCACATTTTAATGTCACTTTTGGGAATATTTTAATAGATTATTTTTAAAAATGATGGTTAATATATTACTGCCAGGCAAAATTAAATTTAAGGGAGGAAGATAGATATGGCTTCAAATAATAACAGAACTTTAATTCCAGAAGCAAAGGCAGGTTTAAACAGATTAAAGACTGAAGTTGCTTCAGAAATAGGATTATCAAACTATGAAAGCACAGACAAAGGAAACCTTTCTTCAAGGCAAAATGGAAGTGTTGGAGGAGAAATGGTTAAAAGAATGATAGAAAGCTACGAACAAGGACTATAAACCTAGGTTAATAAGCCGAATCTCCAAAAAATGTACTAGAAGCATTTAAAGATGCCAGGTATCTTTGAAATGACATAACTTAGTGAAGTTTGTGAGATAAAATACTTAAAGAGTATTTCAAAATTGAAAATAGTTCACTCTCATGAATTTCAAACCTTTTATAAAGATGCCCTGTAAAGTCGACTAAATTTATGCTGAGAAGCTAAATAGACTATACAGGGTATTTTATATTAAGTAAATTTATAAATACAAAAAACTAAAATGTATAGTGAAATTATAAATAATTAACTTTTTAAGTTAATTTTGAATATATTGAACAATTTAAACGAAAACTATTTCTAAATAGATATATAGGAGGAAATGATACGATGAAAAGACTTATAAAATTTTTGAGTTATTTAATAAGCGTTACTATACTCATGGGAATTATAATTGGAGCTGATGTCCAAGAATCTTTTAAAGTTATTACAGATAAGACTCCATTATATACAATTCAATATGATGGATATGATCTTACTGCTGGAAGAATTAGAATAGAAGGAAGTAATAATGTTGTATATTGTTTAGAGATAAATAAGAATTACCCATCAGGTCAAACTTTTAATACGCCTGAGGCCCTTAGTGAAAATATTAATAATATAGTTGCAGCAGGATATCCTAACAGGTCTGTAGCTGAGTTAAATCTAGATAATGAAAATGAAGCATATTTCGCGACACAAATAGCAATATGGAGTGGAATGGAGGGGTATGATGTTAATAAAATGAAAGGAGCCAATCCTAAAATATTAGAAGCTATAAAAAATATATATCTTGATGGTATGAGTGGAAAATATGCAAATAAAATAAGAACTAAAGCTTATAAAACAAACGATGAGTCCATTCAAGAGATAATTACTGTGTATTATGATGATCTACTATCAGAACAAAAAGCAGAATCAATACAAAAAGAATACCCACCTCAAGAAGGATAATATATAAGTATTTATAAATTAGAAATAATAAGTGATAGGTTTAAGAATAAAGGGATTTAATGAGAGTTGTTTTTGTAAATTTAATCTTTTATTCTATACTTATCACTTTTAATTTATAAATATAAAGATATTTGCGTAGTTTGACATATATACATTAAAATGGTACGCTTTTTTTATAGTGTATATAATTATAGTATGTACAAGCTTTTTGAGAATCTTTTAACAAAAAGCTTTATTTTTAAAGAAGATTACAAAGCTAATATAAAGGATCAAATTTATACAATTATATCTGAAAGCTATAATAAATTTAAGAGTAATAAGTTAATAAAGATATAATGTATATATGTTGCAATAATGAAATTACATTTAAAGCATTTGTAAGCTAAGTAAATA